>DAITPA010000060.1:0-10089 GCA_036833805.1 Steroidobacteraceae bacterium
TGAATATTGCGACTATACTTATCGGCTCTACCGTCTTGGGCTCGACCGAGAATGACCAGATCCACTTTTTCTACCATTATCAGGAAGGCCGGTCGTCGGGCTCGACCACTGCAGCGCTGCGACATGCGCTGCTGGTGGCCGGCCGCCCGATCGCCTTTGCAACGCTCATCAACGCGGGCGGGTTTGTCGCGCTGACTTTTTCGGACATGCCGCCGCTGCGTCAGTTTGGCGTCGTGTCCGCCTCGGCCTTTGTCCTTGCACTGCTCGCCGACTTCACTGCGCTCCTCGGGGCGCTTTGGATTCTAAGTCGCGCCTCGAAGAAATGAATACCACAAAAGTACCGAGCGTGGCGCAGATGCGCGCCGCTGCTGAGCGCCTCGCGCCGCACATTGTCGTCACCGCGGTTCAGCGCTGGCACGGCGCAGAGCTCGACTCGCGCCTGGACAGCCATACACAGCTCTTCTTAAAGCTCGAACTGTTCCAGCGCACCGGCACCTTCAAGGTGCGCGGTGCGATGCTCAATGTTCTCGCTCTCAGCGAGCGCGAGCGACAGCATGGAGTAACAGCTGTCAGTGCCGGCAATCACGCGATAGCAGTGGCGTGTGCGGCGCAACGTGTCGGCGTGTCGGCAAAGGTTGTCATGCTTGCCACAGCCAATCCGCTACGCGTTGCTGCGGCACGCGCGTACGGCGCCGAGATCGTCATAGCAGCCGATGGTCGCACGGCGTTCGCACTGGCGGAAGAAATAGGAAAAACTGAGAGTCGCGCCTTCATTCATCCGTTCGAGGGCAGCAATGTCGTCTTGGGCACGAGCGGCGTTGGAGTCGAATTCCTGGATCAGGTGCCCGAGCTCGAGGCGATTGTCGTTGCAATCGGCGGCGGCGGGCTTATGTCGGGGATCGCTGCGGCCGTGAAGCAGATCAGGCCCAGTTGTCTCGTATTTGGCGTCGAACCGGTCGGCGCGGATGTCATGTGTCGCAGCTTTCGCGCAGCGGCGCCGCAGACCATGGATCGAATCGACACCATCGCCGACAGCCTTGCACCGCCAATGACGACGCAAGGGGCTTACGAACTATGCAGACGCTTTGTCGACGATATTGTCACCGTCTCGGATGACGCCATCTGCGCAGGCCTTGCTCTCTTGTACCGCGAAGCAAAGCTCGCGGTTGAGCCGGCCGGTGCCGCAGCAACGGCCGCGGTACTGGGCCCTTTAGCATCGCGGCTGCGCGGTAAACGCATCGGGGTCGTTATCTGCGGGGCCAACATCGACAGCGACAGTTTTTATCGCTTCTTGAAGCGTGGCGAGGCGCTGCTGCTGTGAAGCGCGTAGGCGCAGGATCTGCAATGCCTGTTTTGAGGCAGCGTTCGTATGCAGTGCCGAACGCGCGGCGTAAATTCCGGAGGCCGCCGGGCGCAAGCGCGTTGATTGATAGTCAAGTCGCGCCTGTGCTTCTCAAGCCCTTGAGACGATGAAAGCGTTGCGCGGACTAGGGGTATTTAGCAATTAGATGATTCCGGCTAATGCAATGCCCGATGCAATTCTCGAAGCGATGAACCGAGAGAACGTCGTGATCTGCGAGCCGCCAGCGCCTGATGCCAACGATCATTAATGCATTTGCAGCCATACATGAAGACGCTTTCGATCGGCTTCCTGTCGCTTCGCGGGCTCGTCGGCGTACCCGACACTTTCGCGGTGAACAGCACGGATTTGACCGGTCGTTGGAAGGTAACAACATTTTATCCGGGCGGCTCATCTGTGGCAGGACGAGACCGTTGATCCGCATGTTCACATCGTGGCAAAGATCCGTAAAGATGCTCTCAGCCAGATTCCGCGGCTCCAATGCATAAACCAGAAGCTGACCGCTCGGTTGGACTGCCACCGTCGCGACGACGCTATCGAGGAGCTGTCACGGGCGCGAAACAGTCGTTGACGGTACTCGCTAATGCGCTTTCGAGACGATTGCTGCTCGTTGTTAGACGGCGCTCACCGAACGCAGCCGTTTCTGGGTCTGCAGCGCCCACCAGCGCTCGACACTCGCGGTTAGGCCTGCGAGGTCGAGACCGGCCGCAGCAAGGCAACTGTCACGCGAGCCGTGCTCAATGAACCGATCGGGTATGCCAAGCTGCAGAAGCGGCAGCTGCAGCCCGTGACAGGCGAGCAACTCGCAAACCCCCGCTCCCGCGCCGCCGATAATGGCGCCTTCCTCGATCGTCACAATGGCGCGATGGTGCGCGGCCAGCGCAGTCACAAGGTCTGCATCGAGCGGCTTGACGAAGCGCATGTTAACGAGCGTGGCGTCTAGGCGCTCGGCTATCTTTTGCGCAGAATCCACCAGCGCGCCAAATGCCAACAGCGCAAGCCCGCTGCGGCCTTCACGGCGCAGCTGTGCGCGGCCCACCGCAAGCGCCGTCATTGCCTCGGCGATCGGCACGCCCGGACCCGTGCCGCGCGGATAGCGCACGGCCGAAGGCCCGGGCAAAGTGCTTGCGGTATACAACATCTGACGGCATTCGTTCTCATCGGCTGGAGCCATCACCACCATGTTGGGGATACAGCGCAGAAACGTCAGATCGTAACTGCCCTGGTGGGTCGCGCCGTCGCTGCCGACGAGCCCAGCCCGGTCGAGAGCGAACACGACGGGCAGATTCTGTAGGGCGACGTCGTGAATGAGCTGATCGTAGGCGCGTTGCAGGAACGTCGAATAAATCGCGACGACCGGTTTGAGTCCTTCCGCCGCAAGCCCGGCCGCGAAGGTCACAGCATGTTGTTCGGCTATTGCCACATCGAAATAGCGGTCGGGAAATTTCTTGGAAAACTCAACGAGACCCGAGCCCTCGCGCATCGCCGGGGTAATGCCGATGACGCGCGGATCGCGAGCGGCCATGTCACACAGCCAACGTCCGAAGATCTGCGAGTAGGACGGGCCGCTGCTCTTTTCCTTAAAAATCGTGCCGCTCACGGGATCGAACGGTCCGGGGCCGTGCCATGTGATTGGATCCGCCTCGGCGGGCGCGTAGCCTTTGCCCTTGCGCGTGACGACGTGCAGAAACTGCGGCCCGCGCAGCTTAAGCAAATTGCCAAGCGTCGTGACGAGGGCCTTGACATCGTGGCCATCCATTGGCCCGATGTAATTGAAACCCAGCTCCTCGAACAGTGTGCCCGGCAGCACCATGCCCTTCAGATGTTCTTCCGAGCGGCGTGCGAGCTCCCACACGGCGGGCATCTGGCGCAGCACTTTTTTGCCGCTCTCGCGCAGATGTGCATACATGCGTCCTGAGAGAGCGCGCGCGAAGTGATTCGAGAGCGCCCCGACGTTCTCGGAGATCGACATGTCATTGTCGTTAAGGATGACCAACAGATCCGCCGGCAGCGAGCCGGCGTGGTTGAGTGCCTCAAAGGCAACGCCGGCGGTCAGGGCCCCATCGCCGATGACCGCTACGACGCGGCGATTCTCCGCGTTTCGCGCGGCCGCTACCGCCATGCCTAGTGCAGCGCTGATCGATGTACTGGAGTGGCCCACTCCAAAGGTGTCGTATTCGCTTTCGCTGCGTGTCGGAAAGGGCGCAAGACCCCTATCCTGCTTGATCGTGTGCAGCCGCTCGCGCCGGCCGGTCAGCACCTTGTGCGGGTACGCCTGGTGGCCTACGTCCCAGACCAGTCGGTCGTACGGCGTATTGAAGACGTAATGCAGGGCGATCGTGAGCTCGACCGTTCCGAGCCCTGCGGCAAAGTGACCACCGCGAGTGGCGACGCTATGGATCAGGAACTGCCGTAATTCCTCGGCGAGCAGCGCAAGCTTGCTGACCGGTAGCCGTCGCAGGTCCGCGGGTGTATCGATAGATTCGAGCAGTGCATATCTTTCGGGCGAGGCGGCCATCGGCAGAAGTCTACACTGCGTCGCCAGCCGCCTGGCAACGGACTCGAGCGACTCGCGCATGCAAGGCCCGTTGTCGCCCGAGCCGTTAGCCCACTTGGCGCGTCACTTAAGCGCTCATTGATATTCGACGTCGATTCACGCCATGGGTTTTCCGCAGCGCGCCAGCACGCCGCGCAGGTCACGCAGTGCCGGGAACACTTCGTTGTTCCAGTCCGCACCCTGCGCGTCATAGGCGCGCTGCTCGTGTTCGACGATCTCTTTATCCTCGCGGAAAATGTTTTCGGTGAACCAGACGACGAAGGGCCACACCGCGTGGATGACGCCCGGCATGCGCGGCTTCTTCACCGACAGGTAGCCGTAGGTGCGATTGGTGCGCTGCTCGGCGTCGAGCGGCGTGTAACCTAGCCACACGTCAAGCACCGGATCACCGCTTTGCTGGATGTCGCGTCCCACCCAGACCTTCAAGCTCTGGCTCGGGTAGTCGGTGCGAATGCGCATGTGGTCGGAAAAGTCCTTTTTCGCCTCACCGCGCTTGCGCATCAAGTCGACGATAACCTGTTCGCCGACGGAAGATTTCCCGGCGGTGCGGCTGAAACTATATTCAACTTGTGCCCATGCCTCGCCGTGTTGCCGTCCGAGGCAATGGGCCTTGATCGAGCCCATCTGCTTGCGATGCATGAACTGGTGGTTCATGTCGAACAGATTCTCGTGCATGAAGGTGTAGTGGCAAGCCACTTCACGGTTCAGCTGCCGGGTCTTGTAGTCCTTGCGCTGCGAAGAACCGAGCCCCGTCGGCAAGCGACTTTCCGCCAGGGCCGGATCGCCCGGAAAGACGAAGATCAGACCGTCAACTTCGCGCACCGGATAACTCTTCACCCCATTCGGCAGCCGCTCCAACCCGAGGTAGGGAACGCTCACGCACTTGCCGCTCTGATCGTAGGTCCAGCCGTGATAGTGGCATTTGATCTGATCGCCGCTCACGACGCCGAGATGCAGCGGCACTTGGCGGTGGGCGCAGCGGTCCTCGAGGGCGAACACTCGACCGCTTTTGCCGCGGTACAGGACGATGGGCTCGCCGGCGAAACGGCGGCCGAGCGCCTTGCCCGCCTTTAACTCGCCGCACCACGCCACCGGATACCAGAAATCCGGATGCGCGCCCACGCGACGCAGATCGAAAGCGTTGGGCGAATTCGCTGTACCGATGGTGATCAGATTCGAACTATCTTCGGACATCTGGCCCTCGAGGCCTGCTGGGTTGTGGCTTTGCCGTTCATCTCTTCGATGCGCATACGCAGAAAGAAAATCAATGCGATCGCGCACCCGGCGGCCGCGCCAAGAACGGGCGGCGGGAATTGCAGCGCGACATTGGGCGTCGCATCGACGCCGATGCCAATGCCGATAAGCATAAAAAGCAGAATCGTTATGGCGGCATCGCTGGCCCGGTCATGTAAATGCCCGAACCGGCTCGTCTTGCCATGCATGCGCGCCAACTCACCATCGGTGTGATCCACAAAATTCGACAGGACAACAAGTAGCGAGGCAGCTGGATTCGAGCAAACGTAGTTGCCCGGCGTGAAAGCGGCCGCGGCAGCAATGCCGAAGCGCAGGCGAACGGTCGTCAGGTGGTTGGGCGTAACCGAGCTGTCGTTCAGTGGCGCCACCAAGCGGCGCGCCAGTCGCGCATCCCGTGGGCGTTGCCGGGCAAGTGCAGAGTGTTCAATTTCGGACATTTCAATTAGTCGATGCAACGGCCTCCGCGGCGCGCTTGCGTAGCGCGGCATTTTACCCCTGTTTTTGTTTTGCCATCGCGAGACGCCCGCAACGCTGATCATCACAGCGCCTATAACTCATTGAGCGCGGTAGCAAAAGCGGGATTTTAAGGGATTCACGGGTCGCGAGGCAGCTTATGCGTGTCGTTAGCAAGCTGCGCGCCGATAGTCTCTCTTGCGTCGACCTGACCAACGCGGTACGGCGCAGCAATCGATGAGCGCTGGATGCGTGCTTTTTCTCGTGGGCGTCGTGCGGTTGCAGTGGCGCGCACGCAACGTTATAAGTAATCCAGCGAATGACGAGCGTCCGGCTTCCTGGGTCGAGATTGAGAGGCCCGGGTCGGGCCGCGATACGAGCGGTGGGACGAAAAGCGCGACGTTTCCGACTTAAAAGGATCTCGGGTTCGGGCGCAACTTATTGCATGCAACTTCCTGTCCAATGACTGCGAGTCAGGCCAGTTTGCAGCACGACTCATCCGCTAACCTGTTCCTATTCCTACGATTTCCCGGGATACTGTTCGTATGGATTCCGTCATTTCCGATGAAGTCTATCAAGATCGGATTCTCCCGCACGTCTCGCGCACCTTTGCGCTGACGATCCCGCAATTGCCGCCGGCGCTGCGTGCCGCGGTGACCAGCGCCTACCTGCTGTGCCGAATCGCCGATACGATCGAGGATGAGCCGGCGCTGTCCGCCGCGGAGACACTCGCGTTCCTGCAACGCTTCCAAGTGGCGATGTCCGACAGCGAGGAGCCGGCGCGGCTTGCGCGGGACCTCGAGCGGCGCCTCTCAGAGCGGACATTGCCCGAAGAGCGCGATCTTGTGAGCAACATGGAGCGGGTCATCCGCATGACCCGCGCTCTGGATGAGCTGCCGCGCTCCGCGATTCAACGCTGCATTGATCTCATGTGCTACGGCATGCCTCATTATCAGCACAGCGCCAGCGTGCGTGGTCTCGCCCGCTCGAGCGATCTCGACGACTACTGCTACTACGTTGCCGGTGTCGTCGGTGAGATGCTGACAGAGCTTTTTTGCGACTATTCTCCGGATATCGCCCAGCGGCGCGCGGCGCTGCACAGCCTCGCTGCGTCTTTCGCGCAGGGACTGCAGATGACGAATATTCTAAAAGACGTTTGGGAGGACCGCAGCCGCGGGGCCTGCTGGTTACCGCAGGAGGTCTTTGCCCGCCATGGTATCGATCTTGCGCAGTTGGCGCCCGAGCACTACGACGCGCGCTTCGGCTCCGGGATGCGTGAACTCATTGGTGTCGCTCATGCTCACCTGCGCAACGCCTTGGCATTCACGCTGCTGATCCCGCGTAAGGAGACGGGGATACGACGCTTCTGCCTGTGGGCTATCGGGCTCGCCGTCCTTACACTGCAAAGGATCCACCGCAACCCGCAGTTTACAAGCGGCGCGCAGGTGAAGGTATCCCGATCAGCGGTGGCCATGACCCGCGTGCTGACGAGCTTCGCGGTGCGCAGCGATTGGTTGCTGCGGTGGCTTTTCAGGATGTCCGCGCGCGATCTGCCGCTCGCACCGGCGCCCCCGGTGCGCCGGGCAGGCTCGGCGCCTGCGCTCGCCGCACACGAATTGGAAGCAACAGCGCTATACGGCCGTCACGCGCCGCGTGCTCAGCCGGAAGCGGGTGTTCCACCGGAACGCCTACGCCGCCGCTCAGACGGGAGCTCCGCAACGTGAGTATTTCGCGCCCGCGCACGATGCCCGGCTCCTCGAAGGCCCCCGCGGCGCGCTCGGAATTGTTGTCGCATAATCTTGCGAGAGTTACGGACTCTTCACTGCTCGATCGCAGCATCGCAGCCGCACGCGACGCGCTCGTAGCCACGCAGCATGCGCAGGGGTACTGGCTATTCGAGTTGGAGGCGGACTGCACGATTCCCTCCGAGTACATTTTGATGATGCACTTTCTGGAGGAGATCGACGCGCCTCTGGAGGCAAAAATCGCTGCCTACCTGCGCGCCCACCAGGCCGAGCACGGCGGCTGGCCCCTCTACTACAATGGCAACTTCGATTTGAGTTGCACCGTCAAAGCATACTTTGCTTTGAAGCTTGCGGGCGACGATCCAGAGGCAGCGCACATGCGACGCGCGCGGGCCGCGATTCTGCAGCGCGGCGGCGCAGCCCGAGCCAATGTATTTACGCGCATTGCACTTGCGCTGTTCGGGCAGCTCCCATGGCGCGGTGTGCCGTACATTCCCGTCGAGATCATGCTGTTGCCGCGCTGGTTTCCTTTTCACATCGACAAGGTTTCTTATTGGTCGCGCACGGTAATGGTGCCGCTTCTGATTCTGTGCTCGCGAAAGCCCGTCGCCAGAAATCCGCGCAAGGTACACATCCGGGAGTTGTTCGCGACTCCGCCCGAAGAGGAGCGTGACTATTTCAGTGGCAGCCGCAGGCGCCCCGGCTTTTTGGCCAAGCTGTTCCTGGCCCTCGATCGACTCGGCCGCATGATCGATCCGCTCGTTCCCCAAGCCGTGCGCGCGCACGCCACGCGACGCGCGCAAGCGTGGATGCTCGATCGATTGAACGGCGAGGAGGGGCTCGGCGCCATCTTTCCGGCGATGGTCAATGCTTTGGAGGCGATGGCGATACTCGGGTTTGAGAGCAACGACCCGCGCCGCGTCACGGCGAAGCGCGCACTGCAGAAGCTCCTCGTCGTCAATTCATCGAGCGCCTATTGCCAGCCGTGCGTTTCACCGATCTGGGATACTGTCTTGGCGAGTCTCGCCATGCAGGAGGCCGGATGCACCGCGGCTATCGATGCATCGCTGCGAGCGCTTGACTGGTTAAAATCGCAACAGCTGCTCGATGATCCGGGAGACTGGCGCGTGCGCCGCCCGACTCTGCGGGGCGGCGGTTGGGCCTTTCAGTTCGCGAATAGCTATTACCCGGATCTCGACGACACGGCGGTCGTCGCCTGGGCCATGCACCAGGCGCGTGATGGCGCGGACTATTCACAGAATGTAAGCCGCGCGCTCGATTGGCTCATCGGTATGCAGAGCAGGAACGGCGGGTTTGCAGCATTTGACGCTGACAATACTCACTACTACCTCAATGAGATTCCGTTCGCGGATCATGGCGCGCTCCTGGATCCGCCGACGAGCGACGTGACCGCGCGCGTGGTAACGGCGCTGGCGCGCATCGGCAGACCCCAGGACAAGGCGGCGCTCGAACGGGCGATTGCTTACCTGCGCGCTGAACAGGAAGCGGACGGCTCGTGGTTCGGACGCTGGGGCACAAACTACATATACGGAACGTGGTCGGTGTTGACCGCTTTCGCGCAGGCGGGCATCAGCGCGGATGACGCCGCTGTGCGCCGGGCTGTGGCGTGGTTAATAGCCCGACAGAATGCGGATGGCGGCTGGGGCGAAAGCAACGATGCCTATGCACAGCAGAACTCTGCGCCGGGTAAATCGCCAAATACTCCCTACCAAACCGCATGGGCACTGCTGGCGCTGCTCGCCGCGGGTGAGGCGGGATCAGACGTCGTACGGCGCGGCATCGAGTACCTGCTGCGCACGCAGCAGGCAGACGGGCTGTGGAGCGACCCGAGCTTCACTGCGCCCGGATTTCCGCGCGTGTTCTACCTCAAATATCACGGCTACAGTGCATATTTTCCCCTCTGGGCACTTGCGGCCCACCGCAATCTGAAGAGTTTCGGGACCGCTCATTGAATGTGGTCGGCATCGTCGCCGCGCTCGCGGCGGAGGCGCGTGCTTTAGCCCCCCCGATGTGGAGGCGCGACACACCGGCATCTCTTGCTGACGGAACACTGCTGAGCGTGAGCGGCATGGGCTCGGCCGCCGCCGCGGATGCCGCCCGAGCGCTCGTCGACGCCGGCGCCACAGCCCTCACGAGCTGGGGGATGGCAGGCGGTCTCGATCCGGCCTTGAGCGCCGGAACCGTATTCTTGCCAAGCACAGTGATATCCCGAGATGGCGCCAGCTTCCCGACGACATGTTACTGGCGAGAGCGACTAAGCGCCGCGGTCGTGTCACTACGGCCGGTCGCGTGCGGGAAACTCCTCACGAGCTCCTACGCAATCGATGCCGTCGCAGGCAAAGCCGCGGCCTTCCGCGAGACCGGCGCTTTGGCAGTGGACATGGAGAGTCTTGCGATTGCGCAGATTGCCGCGGCGCACGGATTGCCGTTTATTGCCGTGCGGGTGATCGTTGACACTGCGCACGATGTCCTGCCGCCGGCGGTTATAGCCGCAAGCCGCTCGGGCCAAGTGCAGATCTGGCGCCTCATCCGGGCACTCGCTTTGACACCGACGGATCTTTTGGCGCTCGTCCGGCTCGCGCAGCGGTATCGAGCTGCGAGTCGCTCGCTGGTAGCCGTCGCCCGTGCAGGATCGCTCGCGCGCCTCGCCTTCCCGGGTCCCGGCGTCTCATGAGGGCGCTCGTCACGGGGGCAACGGG
>DAITPA010000061.1:0-9942 GCA_036833805.1 Steroidobacteraceae bacterium
TCGACATCTTGAACACCTCGCTGTGTGACAGTGATGTGTCCACTGAAACGGGGCAAGTCCAAGGTCGGCTTCCACATCACCCTTTTCGGAGCCTGCACAGCGTTCACTTCTGGTTGCGGTCTGCGTGCTCGCCAAGTCACCTACGTGACCTTCTACACCGAAGGCTTCGGTCGCTTCGTTACCTCCACGACCGCTCCGATTACTACCGGCCGGAGCGAACGTTGCCGGGTGGGTCTACATCCCACTGGGAGATCGCGCCTTTCCACGGCGCACACACAGTAGAATTAGAAAACATGCTGATCGAACAAATCTGGACGGCGAACGCGTATCGCAACTTCCACTATCTCATCGCCTGCTCTGAGACCGGCGAGGCGCTGGCGGTGGATCCGCTTGATTGGCAGCGCTGCCTTGCCGTGGCGCAAGCTCGAGGTTGGCAGATCCGGCAGATCCTCAATACCCACGAGCACCGCGATCACACCGGGGGCAATGCCGGCCTTGTCGCGGCAACGAAGGCACGGGTGCTTGCGCATGCGAAAGCGGCGACGCGCATCGGCGGAGTCGATCGCGGGCTCACCGAAGGCGACAGCATCCGCATCGGCCGCACTGTCGAGCTGCGCTGTCTCGACACGCCGGGCCACACCATGACGCACATCTGCGTTCTGGCTGAGGGCAGCGTGCCTGCGCTCTTCTCGGGCGACACGCTTTTCAATGCCGGTGCCGGCAACTGCTACAACGGCGGTCAACCCGAGCTCTTGTACGAGACGTTCACGCAAAGACTTGCACAGTTGCCGGACGCGACCCGTGTGTACCCCGGCCACGAGTACCTCGTGCGCAATCTTGAGTTCACGCTCGACCGCGAGCCCGACAATGCCGCTGCGGCCGCGCTCCTTCTCGGCGCGCGCAATCAGGATCCGGCCGCCGCCATCGTGACAACACTCGGCGATGAAAAGCAGATCAATGTTTTTTTGCGTCTTGATGAGCCCACGATCATTGCGCGTCTGCGCGCGCGCTTTCCCGGCCTTGGCGCCGCGCCCGACGCACGCGCGGTTTTTCTTGCGCTTCGGGAGCTTCGCAACAGCTGGTAAGTTCCTTAAGGACGGCGCTCGAGTGGCACATGCCGCGGTTGCGATGCCACGCGCGCAATCCAGGTACGCACGTTGGGATACGGCGCAAGGTCAAGACCTCCTTCATCCGCAACATGCGTATACGCGTAGAGCGCAATGTCGGCAATCGTGTAGCGGCCGGCAACAAAGAAATCCTCTTTATTCAAATGCGCATCCATGATCGCAAGCGCCGCACGCCCTTGCTGCAAGCGTTTCGGCAATTCCGCCTGACGGGGCGAGTCGGCGGGAAAATGCTTCTTGATGAAGCGCGGCGTCGCAACGTACGGCTCGTGGCTATACTGCTCAAAGAACATCCACTGCAGCACTCGGGCGCGGCTTAAGCGCTCATTGGGAATGAACGGCGAACCTTCCGCGAGATACCAGAGGATCGCGTTTGACTCGGCGAGGAAGCTGCCGTCATCAAGCTCCAATGTCGGAATCCGCCCATTCGGATTCTTGGCGAGGAATTGGGGCGTGCGCGTCGCTCCCGTCAGGATGTCGACTTCCACCCAGCGGTACGGCTCGTTCACGAGCGCGCACAGCAGGCGAATCTTGTAACCGTTGCCGGAGTCGAGATAGTCGTAGAGCGTGAACACGGCGGTCTTTCGTGTGGATAGAGCGCCGAAGTATCCACTCGCGGCGCCGCCGCGCCAACTCTCGCAAACACGGCGGCGCGGCGCTGATGTACCCTCACGCTCCACCCGAGCCTGGCGGCTGCTTAGGCCATGTATTCGTCGTTCTACCGGCGCTCCTTTGCGATCGCCAGCATCGTCATTCTGGGCTACGCGCTCTATCGGATGCTGCAGCCGTTCTGGGGGCCGCTTGGCTGGGCGGCATTTCTCGCTTTCTTCCTGCAGCCCGTGCACATGCGGCTGACGCGTCGACTCCACGGCCATGCCAGTTGGTCGGCGGGGCTCATCACGCTCCTGACGCCGTTTCTCCTGATCGCGCCGCTCTCAGCTCTGGGGCTCGTGTTCGCAAAGCAGGTCGGCATTCTCATCGGCTACCTGCGCGCGCATTCCCTCCCGTCGTTTCCGACGATCCGGCAGGACCTCAATACCTACCCGCTGATCGGTCCGGTGTTGCGCTGGCTCGATGCCGACGTGTCGGGCACGGCGGGGCAGGTCCAGGAGTGGCTCGTGAATGGCGCGCAATCAGCCCTGAAGGCAGCCGCCACGCTGGGCGGGGATCTGGCCATCGGTGTGTTCGGCACGCTCATCGGCTTCGTCTTGATGGTGTTTCTGCTCTTTTATCTGTTACGCGACGGGGCTTCCATGCTCAACCACCTCATGCGGCTCGTACCGCTGGAGCCGAAGCGGCGCGCGCGGCTTGAGCAGTACCTCGCCGAGGTGACGCGCGCGGTGGTCTATGGCCATTCGCTGACGGCGCTTGCGCAGGGCGCGCTGGTGGGCATCGGCTTTGCGATCGTGCACCTGCCATCGCCCGTCGTGTTCGGCGTGCTGGCTGCGCTTGCGGCGCTCCTGCCGGGCGCCGGCACCGGTTTCGTACTTATTCCAGCAGTACTGGTGCTGGCATTTGACGGCCGCTGGGCAGCGGCGCTGTTCCTTGCGATCTGGAGCCTGGGAATCGGTGTCTTCGACAACGTTCTGCGGCCCTATCTCACCAAGCAGCATGCGGCCGTCTCCACACTCACGGTGTTCGTCGGCGTGATCGGCGGACTCGTGGCCTTTGGCCTCATCGGCCTCGTGCTCGGGCCCGTGCTCTTGAGTCTGATCGTCGCGTTGTTGCGTTTCGCCGAGGAAGGCGTCGCCGACAGCGACCAGGATCGCATCTGATCTTGAAATCCGAGCGAAGCAGCTACAATGCGGCCCCCATGGATGTCTCTGCCCTCCTCGATCCGCTCAACGATGCACAGCGCGCCGCGGTCACGGCCCCGCTCGGGCCGGTACTGGTGCTCGCCGGCGCCGGCAGCGGCAAGACCCGCGTGCTCACGCACCGGATCGCGTGGCTGATTCAGGTCGAGGGCGTATCCCCGCAGGGCATTCTCGCCGTCACCTTCACGAACAAGGCGGCAGGCGAGATGCGTGGCCGCATCGCACAGCTCCTCGGCATGCCCGGCTCCGCGCTGTGGATCGGCACGTTTCATGGCATCGCACATCGGCTCCTGCGCCTGCACTGGCGCGAGGCCAATCTGCCGCAGGGCTTTCAGATCCTCGACTCCGAGGATCAGCTGCGCCTCATCCGCAAGATTTTGAAAGCCCAGGACCTGGATGAAACCCGCTGGGTGCCGCGCGAGATCCAATGGTTCATCAATTCCAACAAGGACGAAGGCCGCCGCCCGGCTCAGCTTAAAGATGCGGGCGACTTGAACCGCCGCCAGCTCATCAAACTCTATGCCAGCTACGAGGCCGCCTGCGCGCAGGCGGGCGTCGTCGATTTCGCAGAGCTCCTGCTGCGCGCCTTCGAGCTGTGGCGCGCTCAGCCGGAGCTGCTCGCGCACTATCAGCGACGCTTCCGCCACGTGCTCATCGACGAGTTCCAGGACACGAACGCCATCCAGTACGGGTGGATGAAACTCCTCGTGGGCGCGCACGGCTCCCCATTCGCGGTCGGCGACGACGATCAGTCGATTTATCGCTGGCGCGGCGCGCAGGTGGAGAACCTGCAGCATTTCCGCCGTGACTTCCCCGCGGCGACTTTGCATCGCCTGGAGCAGAACTACCGCTCTTCAGGCGCGATCCTGCAAGCTGCGAACGCCCTCATCGCGCACAATTCCGGCCGGCTCGGCAAGAACCTGTGGACGAGCGGCGAGCAAGGCGAAAAGATCCATCTATACGCCGCCTTCAATGAGCGCGACGAGGCGGACTTCGTCGTGCAGCGCATCCGCGCTTGGGAGCGCACCGGCGGCGCGCGCCGCGACGTCGCAATTTTGTACCGCTCGAACGCGCAGTCGCGTGTATTTGAGGAAGCCCTCTTGTCGGCGCGCATGCCGTACCGCGTGTACGGTGGCCTGCGCTTCTTCGAGCGTGCCGAGATCAAGGATGCGCTCGCCTATCTGCGCCTCATCGCCAATCGCCGCGACGACTCCTCCTTCGAGCGTGTGGTGAACCTGCCGAGCCGCGGCATCGGCGCAAAGAGTCTCGACGTCATCCGCGAGCAGGCGAAGCTACAAAGCTCCTCCTTGTGGGAAGCGGCAGCCGCCTGCGCGGCGCACGCGTTGGGGCCGAAGGCGGGCGCGGCTGTGCACGGCTTCATGGCGCTCATCGAGCGCATGGCGCGCGAGCTTGCAAGCCTGCCGCTGCACGAGCAGGTGGATCAGATGCTGCAGGCGAGCGGACTTCTCGATCATCACAAGCGTGAGAAAGCCGAGCGCGGCGAAGCGCGCGTCGAAAATCTTCTTGAGCTGGTGAGCGCGGCGCGCGGCTTTGAGCCCGACGGCACGGTTGAAGAGTTGCCGCCGCTGCAATCCTTCCTCGCGCACGCCGTGCTCGAATCGGGCGAGGGCCAGGCGGAGGCCTGGGAGGACTGCGTGCAGATGATGACCCTGCACTCCGCGAAGGGCTTGGAGTTTCCGGTCGTCTTCCTGTGCGGCATGGAGGATGGGCTCTTCCCGCACCAGCGCTCGCTCACCGACATTGACAGCCTGGAGGAGGAGCGGCGCCTGTGCTACGTCGGCATGACGCGTGCGATGCGGCAGCTTTATTTCACCTGCGCCGAGCAGCGCCGCCTGCACGGCAGCGACAGCTACGCGCAGCCGTCGCGCTTCATCAAGGAAGTGCCGCCGGAGCTGCTCGAAGAGGTGCGGCCACGAATGCAGCTGTCGCGCCCGGTCGCAGTGGGTCGCTTCCGCGCTGAAGAGCCGCCTCAACCCGGCGTGCGCTTGGGCGCGCGCGTGCGTCACGGCAAGTTCGGCGAAGGCGTGATACTCACTGTCGAGGGCAATGGCCCGCACGCGCGCGTGCAGGTGAGCTTCGAGAAGCAGGGCACGAAGTGGCTCATGATCCAGTACGCGAACCTGGAGCCGATGCATTGAAAATCGTGATCCTGGGCGCGGGCCAAGTGGGCCGCACCGCCGCCTATCATCTGTCGCGCGAGGAGTCGAACGAGGTCACGGTCGTCGATCTCGATGAGGACATCCTGCGCGATCTGCAGGACCGCTTGGATATTCGCACGGTGGCGGGCAATGCCTCCCACCCTTCGGTGCTCGAGGCGGCGGGGGCTGCCGAGGCTGACATCCTGATCGCGCTCACGAGCAGCGATGAGGTCAACATGATGGCCTGCGAAGTCGCCTTCATCCTGTATCGCACGCCGACCAAGATCGCGCGCATCCGCGCGGCCGAATACACCAGCCGCCCTGAGCTCTTCAGCGAAGAGGCACTGCCGGTCGACGTCTTCATCAGCCCCGAGCAGCTCGTCACCGAGTATGTCGAACGCCTGATTCATTACCCGGGCGCCCTGCAGGTGCTCGATTTTGCCGATGGCAAGGTGCGCCTGGTCGCGGTGCGCGCTCATGAGGGCGGGCTTCTTGTCGGCCAGCAGCTGCGTGCGCTGCGCGAGCACGTGCGCGATATCGAGGCGCGCATCGTCGCGATCTACCGCGCCGGGCGCAGCATCACGCCAGGCGGCGACACGATCGTCGAGGACCGCGATGAGGTGTTCTTTCTCGCCGCCCGCGACGACATCCGCCGTGTCATGAACGAAATGCGCAAGGAAGAGCACCCGTTGAGGCGCGTCGTCATCGCGGGCGGCGGCAACATCGGCTTTCGCCTGGCGAAGGCTCTCGAGAAGCAGAACCAGGTGAAGCTCATCGAGCGCGATCCCAAGCGCGCGCGGCGCATATCCGAGCTCCTCGAGAACACCATCGTGCTGAACGGCGATGCCGCCGATGAAGAGCTCCTCATCGAAGAGAACATTGACGGCACGGATGTGTTCGCGGCGCTCACCAATTCCGAGGAAGCGAATATTCTCTCGGCGATGCTCGCCAAGCGCCTGGGCGCGCGCAAGGTCATGGCGCTCATCAATAAGCCCTCGTATGCCGAGCTCATCGAGAGCGGCAGCATCGATATCGCCATCTCCCCGCAGACGATCATCATCGGCTCGCTGCTCGCGCACGTGCGTGGCGGCGACGTCGTGCGCGTGCACTCATTGCGGCGCGGCGCGGCCGAAGCGCTCGAAGCCATCGTGCACGGCGACGATAGAAGCTCGCGCGTGGTCGGCAAGCGCGTTGAGGAAATCAAATTGCCGGACGGTGCCTCGATCGGTGCGATCGTGCGCGGCGGGCAGGTCATCATGGCGCACCACGACACGGTCGTGCAGTGCGATGATCACGTCATTCTGTTCCTCTCCGACCGCCGCCACGTCGAGGCGGTCGAGCGGCTCTTCCTGGGCGCCGCCCGCTAGCGGCAAGGCACGCGTGCTGCGGGTCGCACACGTTCTGGGTCTGATGCTCGCGGCATTCGGCGCGGCATTCGTGCTGCCGATCATCACCTCGTGGCTGATGGGTGGCGGCACCGCGAGCTCATTCATCATTGCCGCGCTCGTGAGTTTAGGCGCGGGAATGCTGCTTGCGGTAACGACGCGCCGTCACGCCCGCGAGTTGAAACCGAGCGACGGCTTTCTGCTCGTGACCTTGGGCTGGATATTGATGTCGGCGGCGGCAACGATTCCGCTCCTCCTCGTGCTGCCCGGCCTGTCTTTCACGGACGCCTTCTTTGAGACCATGTCGGGCCTGACGACGACCGGGGCTACCATTTTTAAGGGACTCGATACCCTGCCGCCGGCAGTCAATATGTGGCGCGCCGCGCTGCACTGGTACGGCGGCCTCGGCATCATCGTGCTCGCGATCGCCATCCTGCCGCTCCTGGGCGTCGGCGGCATGCAGCTCTACAGGGCCGACTCGCCGGGACCGGTGAAGGAGGAGCGGCTCGCGCCGCGCATCTTCCAGACGGCAAAGTCACTGTGGTTCGCCTACACGTTCCTGACGATCGCAGGAATCATTGCGCTGCGACTTTGCGGCATGTCGTGGTTTGACGCCATCTGTCATGCCTTCTCGGCGGTGGGGCTCGGCGGTTTTTCCACTCACGATGCCAACATTGCGTTCTTCAATTCAGCATCGATTGAATTCGTACTGATCGTCATCATGCTGCTCGCCTCCTTGAACTTCGCCTGCCATTTCGCCGCCCTGCGGCGCCTCACCTTGCAGCCGTACTTTACGCATCCGGAAACGAAGGCGATCGTCCTGCTGCTTTCCGCAAGCGTGCTCGGCATTGCGCTGCTGCTGACCGCAAAGGGCGTGTATCCGGATTTTCTTACCTCGCTCCGGCACGCCGCATTCAACGTGGTCTCGCTTGCGACGACGACGGGCTTTGTGTCGCAGGACTACACGCGCTGGCCGGTGTTCGCGCCGATCTGGATGCTATTTCTGTCCTGCATTGTATGCAGCACCGGCTCAATCGGCGGCGGCATCAAAATGTTCCGTACGCTCGTGCTGTGCCGGCAGGCGATACGCGAGCTCACGCTGCTGGTGCACCCGAGCGCGGTCGCGCCGGTGCGCGTGGGCGGCAAGCCCGTCTCGGAGCGCGTCGCGGCCTCGATCCTAGCGTTTATCTTTTTGTACTTCATGACCGTCGCGTCGCTCACCTTCGCGCTGCTCTTGACCGGTCTTGATTTTGATTCATCCTTCAGCGCCGTGGTCGCCTGCATCAACAATACCGGCCCGGGCCTGGGCGTCGTCGGTCCTTTCAAGACCTATCAGAGTCTCTCCGATCTGCAGACCTGGATCTGCACCTGCGCGATGCTGCTCGGGCGCCTCGAGATCTTCAGCGTCCTCGTGCTCTTCACGCCGATGTTCTGGCGCAAGTAGGCGAGGATATCTGCGGATGGGGAACGCTTATCACGCGAGCAATATTTTTATACGTGAGTGCAGGCCACCGACGGCGTTGCTTCGGTGCTGTCTGCCTGCAGACCCAGAGCAACGTCGCCGCTCATAGTGCACAAATAGCTCGCGCCGAAATCGGTGCGTGGCCAGCCGCAAGCGCGAGAATGGAAAGATTCCGCCGCGGCCGTATTTCATGCTGGCAGTTCGACAAAACCAGTGCGCGCCATGCTTGTTGCGCCGCGTTTTGACCACTGTAACCGCCGCTACGGCCACGAGAGGTGCGTGCCGCGCTCAATGCTCGATGTGAAGCCGCAGGCCCCAGAATGCGACCGGGCCGCGAGCCGCGTTGTAACCGGGGTTTTTGATGTACTGAAAATCCGGGGAGAGCTGCACACGCGCCCATTGCCACGCCAACTGCAGCCGGTAATAGAGCTCAAGAATCTCTTCATGTGAATAATTCAAGCGTCCATCGCCCAACAGAAAGCCCGCGCCACCCGCGGCGAGATAGTCGCGATGCGGGCCTGACAGGCCATCGAGCGCCACGGCTGCGCCAAATAAGTCGTCGGCGCGCCGCCAATGCACGCCCGCGAGCTGTGCGCCGACACTGGCCAGCCTATCCACTTCTGAGAACGCGAAGCTCTCCGTCCTGCCATCGTTCCAGCCGAGCCGGAGGAAGACGCCGCTCGCGCCGTCATCCGCGAGCGCCTGCTCGACATTGATGCCGAAACCATATTTTGTGCGCCCCTCGCGATCGTCCGCCACGATATTGGGCGGCGTGCCTGCCGCCGCCGCGATGGCGAGCGCTTCGCGGTAATCGCCCATGCGCGCGGTATTGCGGTAGGCGAGGAGGCGCACCACCGGCGCCGCTTTCGATGGCGAGACGGTGAGCTCGAGATTGTCGCCCCGGGCGCGCGCTAAAGAGGCTTCGAGCTCCTGACCGTTGGCCTTTGTGGGCATGCGGTACATGCCGTACTTCAAGGACCACAGCGGGCTGATATAGGCCAGCATGAAGCCGTCGGTGTAGCCGCGCGTGTCGGCCGCGTAGTCCCAGGCGGTGTCGTCCCACAGCGACCAGTTCATAAACGCGGTGCGCGTGCCGCCGGCGTAACTGTTCTTGTCGAAGTCGTCATTCAGGGCGAGCCGACCCACTTTGAGCTCCACACGGCTTTGCGCCTCGGTGCCCGCAATCTGATCCTGCGCGGCCGCGACCTGCGCGAGTCGCGGTCCGAGCGGCAGCATGAAGCGCAGGTAGCTGCGCGCGATGTAGAATCTTTTCGGCAGAGTACTTGCGCCCTCGCGCACCACGTCGCCGTTGGTAAGCCCCCCCAATCCGGTCGCGCTGCTGACGCCCGCGCCCATGAACTTCTCGGTGTCGACATACAGCTGCGCCCAATCGGTGAGCGCCCAGCCAAGATAAAAGCCGATCGTGTGCGTCGGCTGCGTATCACCTTTGGGGTCGAGGCTCAAAGGCCCCGCATACGGTGAGTGCAGCGTTGACTGGTTCTGCAGCACGAAAGTGTATTGCTCGCCCAGCAGGCGCGGCCAGTGGCTGTTGGCGGCGGGTGCGCCGGCAAGATCCTCATCGGCGGTTGCGGCAGCAACCGCCGCGCACGACAGCACCACCGACAGCCAGACCGTGCCGCTGATGAGACGGCGAAGCGCCATCAGCTATGATGAATATAGGTTTCGAGCTGCTCGATCGTGCGTTGTTGTTCTTCGATAATGGCCTTGACGAGATCGCCGATCGATACCACTCCAACAGTGCGGCCGTTCTCAACCACCGGCAAATAGCGTACCCGGCGTACCGCTACCAGGCGCATGCATTCGTCGAGCGTGCTCAAAGGCGACACCGTGACGACAGGCGAAGTCATGATCTCGCGCACCGTCGTGTCGGCGGAGGAGCGTCCGAGCAGAATCACTTTGCGTGCGTAGTCGCGCTCGGACACGATCCCGAGGAGCTCGTTGTTCTGCATGACGAGGAGCGCTCCGACATGATGCTCC
>DAITPA010000062.1:0-9593 GCA_036833805.1 Steroidobacteraceae bacterium
TCAGAATCATCAAGTGTTGCGGTCCTGCTCTTGAGCTGAAGCGCCTCGAGGCGCTGAGTGTTGGCCAGTTCTGAGAGCTTGAGGAGCGCGGCGCGTAATTCGTCGCCTGCGGCCAAGGCACTCGTAATGACTTCCTCCTTTAATAGAAGTTTCTCAAGCGACTCGCGTTCCGGCTTATCGGCCCAGCGTTCGATCACTTGAGCCGGGATCTGCGCGGGCGTGCGTTTGAGATCGTCGATGAGTGCGCGCAGTAATTCGATGCCCGGTTCCTGCAGTCGATCAAGGCCGGCTCTTTCTGTTTCGCTGATACGCGCGGCACTGGCAGGAAACTGCAGGAGCCGCACGATGGCCTGGCGCACGAGACTGCCTCGACCGCTGCTGATACGGGCGCGCGGCGCAGCGCTTCTCGTCGGCAGAGGCGCTGATGCCGCGCGCGTGCCTGCCTGGTTCCAGAGTTCCTGCAGGCGCACGGCCGAGAGCTTGATCGTCTGCGCGACCCGCTCCAAAACGAGCTCGCGGTATACGCCGGGCGCAAGCTTCGCAACCAGCGGGCGAGCCGCTTCTGCGAAGCGCGCCCGGCCATCCGCATGTGAAAGATCGATGTCCGCGCTCACTTCGCGCACGAGGTACTCCGAGAGCGGCACTGCCGCGGCGAGCCGCTTTTCGAAGCCTTCGCGTCCCTCGCTACCCACGAGCGAATCCGGATCCTGGCCGTCGGGCAGGAACAGAAAACGGACCTCGCGACCCTCGCGCGCCTCGGGCAGAGTGTTCTGCAACGCGCGCCAGGCGGCAGCACGACCCGCGCGGTCGCCGTCAAAAGCGAATACCACCTCGTTGACGAGACGAAAGATTCTCTTCAAGTGCTCGGGCGTCGTCGCCGTGCCAAGCGTTGCGACCGCGTAGGGGATGCCCGCCTGATGCAGGCGCACGACGTCCATGTAGCCTTCAACGACCAGCAGACGCTTCAACACCACGCGGCTTTGGCGCGCTTCGTAAAGTCCGTAGAGCTCGCGACCTTTGTGGAAGAGAGTGGTCTCCGGGGAGTTCAGATACTTGGGCTCCCCTTGATCAATGATCCGGCCGCCGAACGCGATGGCGCGCCCGCGCGCATCGCGTATCGGGAACATGATGCGGTCGCGAAAACGGTCGTAGTGCCGTTCGCCGTCGCGGATCTGCCCGCCCTCGCGTTCAATTATGAGACCCAGATCGGTGAGTTGCTGCCGCTCGGCTTCATTGGCGCCGAAACGCCGCAACACATCATTCCATGAGTCGCGCGCATAGCCGAGTGCGAATTGCGTGAGGGTCGCGGCCTCAAGGCCGCGTGCGGCGAGGTATTGGCGCGCACGCGCGTCGCGCGCGAGTGTCTCCGAGTAAAAGCTCACAACACGGCCCATGAATTTGTACAGATCATCGTCCGCGCGCCGCGCCGGCGTGGGACCTGCTTCGTGCGGCACTTCAAGTCCCAAACGTTCGGCGAGCTCCTCGATGGCTTCCGGGAACGACAGCTTGTCGTAGGCCATCAGAAATCCGAGCGCCGTGCCGTGCGCAGCGCAACCGAAACAGTGATAGAACTGTTTGTCGGGGCTTACCCAGAAGGACGGCGTCTTCTCATCGTGGAACGGGCAGCACGCCTTGTACTCGCGCCCGGCCTTCTTCAGTTGCACGCGCAGGCCGACGATCTCCACGATATCGGCACGGGCGATGAGTTCGTCGATGAAGCCTTGCGGAATGCGGCTCATGAGGACCGCCAAAAAACGTCGGTCTTAGGCCAGCTTCTGTTTGATCCGGGCGCTGACAGCGCCCATGTCGGCGCGTCCTGCGAGCTCGCTCTTGAGCACTCCCATGACCTTGCCCATATCTTTGATCGAGGCCGCGCCGGTGCTCGCGATAGCGGCACTGATGAGCGTCTCGATCTCGGCGGAAGACAGCTGCGCGGGAAGATAGCCTTGCAGGAGCGCAATCTCGGCGGCTTCCTTGGCGACGAGATCGGCGCGTCCGCCCGCTTCAAAGCTCGCAATCGACTCCTTCCTCTGCTTCACCATCTTGTCGATGACGGCGAGTACTTGAGCATCGTCCAATGTTACGCGCTCGTCGACCTCGCGCTGCTTGACGGCTGCCAGGATCATGCGCACGGTGCCGAGACGCTCCTTTTGAGCGCCGCGCATCGCGGTCTTCATGTCCTCGGTGATACGCTCCTTCAGCGACATGGCCGTCGAGGGGGCACCATTAACGGGCGGGGCGAACGACGTCCCTGGAGATGCGCTTCATGTGGCGCTTGATCGCCGCGGCTTTTTTTCTTTTCCGTTCTTGCGTGGGCTTTTCGTAGAATTCGCGCCGGCGCAGCTCGGTCAGAATGCCGGCTTTTTCGCAGGCGCGCTTAAAACGGCGCAATGCGGCATCGAAATATTCATTCTCGCGGATTCGGACGCTAGGCATCGAAATTCTAATCCATTGATTTAATTAAGTTTTCAATGCGGCCTGTGCCGCATTCGGGCGGCGATTCTAATGAGGCCTGTGGCAAAAGGCAAAAGCGTCTTGCAACGATCGGTTAGCGGCCATGCGCGTTCTCGCCATTGAGTCTTCCTGCGATGAGAGCGCGGTCGCGGTCTACGATGACACGCGCGGCCTTCTTTCCCATGAGCTTTTCAGCCAGGTGGAGCTGCACAGGATCTTTGGCGGCGTGGTTCCGGAGCTGGCATCGCGCGACCACGTGCGCCGCCTGCTGCCGCTCGTGAAGAGCGCCTTAGCTCGCGCCGCGACCGTCCCTATGGAGCTTTCGGGCGTGGTGTATACCTCGGGGCCGGGCTTGATCGGCGCACTGCTGACCGGAGCTGCACTCGGGCGCAGTCTTGCGTATGCGTGGCAGATTCCGGCATTGGGAGTGCATCACTTGGAGGCGCATTTGCTCGCGCCGCTGCTCGAGAGCGAACCGCCGCATTTTCCGCACGTGGCGCTGCTCGTCTCGGGCGGCCACACGATGCTCATTGAAGTGCATTCTGTCGGCCGTTACAGCATTCTCGGACAGACGCGCGACGATGCGGCGGGCGAAGCGTTCGATAAGACCGCGAAGCTCCTGGGACTGCCTTATCCCGGGGGTCCGGAGCTTGCGCAGCTCGCGGAGCAGGGGCGCGCTGGAGTTTTTGCATTTCCGCGTCCGATGCTAGATCGGCCCGGACTGGAGTTCAGTTTCTCAGGTCTTAAGACCGCGGTCCTGCATGCGGTGCGCAATCGGGAGTTGACCGCTGCCGTGAAAGCCGACATCGCCTACGCCGTGCAGGAAGCCATCGTTGAAACTCTTGTGGCTAAGGCGTTGCGCGCACTCGAAGTGACCGGGCTTGATACGCTCGTCGTGTCCGGCGGCGTCGGCGCCAACAAAAGCCTGCGCGCGCGCATGAGCGCCGCTGTCGCTGTTCGTGGCGGCAGCGTTTTTTATCCGCGCTTTGAATTTTGTACGGATAATGCGGCGATGATTGCGGTGGCGGGGTTGAAGCGTCTCGCGGCCGGACAGCACGCGGAGCTTGCCATTGAAGCGCGCGCGCAATGGCCGCTCGATGCACTCATGCCGCTATGAACGAACTCCTTGCTCCTGATCGGATCTTTCTGCGTGGTCTAGCAGTCGATTGCATCATTGGCTTTATCGACTGGGAGCGCCGCGTCAAGCAGACGGTCGTTATCGATTTGGAAATGACCGTTGATTGCCGGCGCGCTGCGATTCGCGATGAGGTCGCTGATACGTTGAACTACAAGACAGTTGCTAAACGGCTGATCAGCTTCGTTGCCGAATCCAGCTTCAACTTAGTCGAGACGCTGGTCGAGCGGATTGCCGGTGTTGTGCTCGATGAGTTTGGCGTCGCATGGGTGCGGGTGACCGTGAGCAAGCCCGGTGCCATCCGTGGCTCGCGTGATGTCGGGGTCACGATCGAGCGCACGCAGGCTGATCTTGCGACGGTGCGCAACGCCGCCCCGTTGGCGTAAAAGCCCTTATGGCGCAGGTCTTCGTCGCCGCCGGCAGCAATGTCGCGCCCTGTGAGCACATGTGGCTTGCTACCCAGGAGCTGCAACGCGCTTTCCCGGATATCCGCTTCTCGCCGTGGTATCAGAATCAGGCGGCGGGCTTCGAAGGATCCGATTTCATCAATCTCGTCGCGGCCTTCACGACCGAGCTCGCGGTGGATGAATTGCTGTCCGCTCTGCGCCGCATCGAGGCCTTGTGCGGCCGTCCGCAGGCAGCGCCGCGCTGGGCGCCGCGCAGCATGGATCTGGATGTGCTGCTCTACGGGGATCTTGTCTGCCAGCGGCCCGGCCTGACGCTGCCGCGGCCGGATCTGCTGCTGCGCGCGTACATGCTGGGGCCGCTCGCCGATCTTGCACCGGATCTGGTCCATCCGACTGCGGGGGCGACGGTCGGGGAGCTCTGGCGGCGCTTCGATCAAGCGTCTCATCCGCTTAAGCGCGTCATGAGCGAACCTACCAGCCGACGCTGCGACCCCCGTCCACCGCAAGAATCTGGCCAGTGATGTATGGTGCTTCGGTCGCGAAGAACAGCGCCGTGCGCGCGACGTCCTGCGGGGAGCCCTGGCGCTGCAGAAGCGTCTGGGAAATGATCTTTTCCTGCATCGCGGGGTCGGGCGGATCTTCGGGCCACATGACGGGGCCCGGTGCGATGCCGTTGACGCGCACCTGCGGCGCAAGCTCGCGCGCGAGCGAATGAGTCAGCATGGCGAGCGCCGCCTTGGCGGTGCAGTAGACCGGGAATCGTTTCAAAGGCCGAGCGCCGTGAATATCGACCAGATTGAGAATAAGGCCAGACGTTTTTCGCAGCGCGGGGGCGGCCGCTTGCGACAGGAAGAGCGGCGCCTTCACGTTGGTGCCGATGAGATCGTCCCATTGCTCTGCCGTGATCTCGCCGATGGGGGTCGGATAGAACGACGAGGCGTTGTTCACGAGGACATCAAGACGGCCAAACGCCCGGAGTGCGGCATCGACGAGCGGCGCGAGCTCGTCCATGTTGAGGAGGTTCGCCTTAAGCGTGGTGGCCGAGCCACTGCGCGCTGTCTCAAGCTCGAGCGCAAGACTCGCAGCCGCCTGCCCGGAGTTCCTGTAGTGCAAGACCACATTGGCGCCCGCCGCGTGCATCGTGCGGGCGATGGTGGCGCCAACGCGGCGGGCGGCGCCCGTAATGAGCACCACCTTGCCATCAAGGGGTGTTGGCGTGTGGGTCGGCATGGGCTGCAATTATGACCGCATCCGTCGAGCGCTCAATGCTTGCCAGTCTTTCGAAGGCTGAACGGCAGCACTCCGCCGCGCTCGCCAAGGTGATCCGCACGCGTATCGCCGATGCCGGCGGCTGGCTGCCCTTCGATACGTTTATGGAGCTTGCGCTCTATACGCCGGGGCTCGGGTATTACAGCGCAGGCGCTGTGAAGTTGGGTGTAGGCGGTGATTTCGCGACCGCGCCCGAGATGTCGCAGCTTTATGGCCAATGTCTTGCCCGCCAGTGCCACGAGGTGCTCGCGGCGACCGGCGGCGGGATACTGGAGCTTGGCGCGGGGACCGGAGCGATGGCCGTGACCGTGCTCGAGACACTGGCTGAGTTGGGAACGCTGCCGGAGCACTACTCGATTCTCGAGGTCAGCGCCGATCTTGCCGCGCGGCAGCGCGCGCGGCTTGATGCGCTGCCCGAGAAGCTGCGCCAGCGCGTCATTTGGATCGAGCGGCTGCCAGCAGAGCCGCTGCGCGGCGTAGTGCTCGCGAACGAGGTGCTCGATGCGCTGCCGTGCGCGCGTTTCGTCGTACACGAAACCCGCGTGCGCGCGCTCGGCGTGGCGCTCGACGCGGATGGTGCCTTCATCGAGCGTGAAGGCTTTGCCGATGACGCGCTCGTGCGTGATGCCGAGCCTCTGGTGCGCGAACTTGTACTGGCCCAGGGCTATCGATCTGAAGTCTGCTCGCGCATCGAACCGTGGATTGCAGGCGTCGGCGAGTGTCTGGAAAGAGGCGTGATTTTATTGTTCGACTACGGGCTGCCGCGCACGCATTACTATCACCCGCAACGCATCGATGGCACGCTGCGCTGCCACTTCAAGCAGCGCGCGCACAATGATCCTTTCATTTTGGTTGGCGTGCAGGACATCTCCGTATGGGTCGACTTCACGCGGGTTGCTGAGGCTGCTGACGCGGCGGGACTGGGTGTGTGCGGCTTTACGACGCAGGCGGCGTTTCTTCTTGGCTGCGGAATGGATGAGCTTCTGGGAACCGATGCGGATGAGATTACGCGCGCGCGTCGAACTGGCGAGGCGGTGCGACTCATTCTACCGGGCGAGATGGGCGAGGCCTTCAAGGTCATGGCGCTGTGCCGCGACTTTGATCAAGCCCTGCGCGGCTTCGCGCTGCAGGATCTGCGGGCCTCGCTTTAAAGAGCGGGGCGCTCGCTTGCGAAAGCCGTCAGGGCGAGAAGTCGCTTTTCGCGCAGCTTCTCTTTGATGGCGGGACCGACGAGTCCCTGGCATTCGTCTTGCGCAAACGTTACCGCTGCGACCGCTTCCCCCGCACGCTTCAGAAAGTCGGCTTGCGCATAGGCGCGCTCTTCGAGCCCGGTTCTGCCGCGCGCATCGGCTTCGCAGGCGAGCAGTAGCGCGCGGAAGCGCTCAGGACGCCGCAAGGCATCGGTCTTTTCCAGGAGCGTAAGAATCGTTGCCGGCTTTAATTCCAAAGCGCGGTGCACGAGTCCGTGGTACCGCGCCGCGAGAAGCGCAAGCTCCGTATGCTCATTGGGGACGCGCAGGCGCGCCGCGAGCGCTTCGATGAGGCCCACTCCGGCTTCCTCGTGCCCATGATGCGATGGCCAAAGATTCTGCGGGGTTGCCGCCTTTCCAAGATCATGCACGAGCACTGCGAAACGCACCGGGGTCGAGGCGCCCAGCCGCACGGCGCATTGCAGCGCCATCATCACGTGGACACCGGTGTCGATCTCTGGATGCCAGCGCGCGGGTTGCGGTACGCCGTAGAGTGCCGCGATCTCGGGAAAGATGACCGCGAGTGCCCCGCAGTCGCGCAAGGTCTGGAAAAAAATCTCGGGCCTTGCTTCTCCCAGTGCGCGCTCCGTTTCCTGCCAGACGCGCTCCGGTACGAGTGAGTTGATTTCACCGCTGTTCACCATGGCCTGCATCAAGGCCATGGTTTCGGGGGCTACAGAGAATCGGCGCTCGCCGAAGCGTGCCGCAAAGCGCGCCACGCGCAGCACGCGCACCGGATCCTCGACGAAGGCCTCCGAGACATGGCGCAAGACACGCGCCTCAAGATCCCGGCCGCCGCCATACGGATCGATGAGCTCGCCCGCGGCACTTTGCGCGATCGCATTGATCGTAAGATCGCGGCGCTTGAGATCCTCCTCCAGAGTGACATCGGGGGAGAAGCGTGTGCTGAACCCGCGGTAGCCGGGCGCGACTTTGGATTCCAAGCGCGCGAGAGCATATTCCTCGTGCGTCTTAGGATGCAGGAATACTGGAAAGTCCCGACCGACGGGGACGTAGCCGAGCTTCTCAAGATCCGCGGGACGGGCGCCAACCACCACCCAATCGCGCTCGCGCACGGGGATGCCCAAGAGCTGATCACGGACGGCGCCGCCGACCAAGTAGACTTGCATGCTCACCATGTTAACCGAGAGTTTCGCGGAGTCCCGCCTCGCCGCATCGGTACCCCCGATGAGGCGTGTCATCTTGATGCGAGCCCTGGTTGCATGTGTCGCGCTGACTGTGCTCCCAGCCTGCGGCACGATGTATATCTCACAGGCGGCTCGCGGACAGTGGCAGGTGCTGCACGTGCGGCGGCCGATCGCGACCGTCATGTCCGATGCGCGAACCGCGCCTGCGCTACGCGATCGACTGGCCGCGGTTCGGGAGGCGCGCGACTTCGCATCGGCGCAACTTGGATTGCCGGATAACAAGAGCTATCGCTCTTATGCCGATCTCGGCCGGCCCTTCGTCGTGTGGAACGTAGTCGCGGTATCTGAATTCTCAACCGAGCCTGCGCGCTGGTGTTTCCCGATTGCAGGCTGTGTCGCGTATCGCGGCTACTTCTCCGAATACAACGCGGATGCCTTCGCTTCACAGCTTCGCAAGAAGAGCTTGGATGTCGTCGTGCAGGGCGTTCCCGCTTATTCAACGCTCGGGCGATTTGCCGATCCGGTGCTGAATACCATGCTGATCTACGGCGACAACGAACTTGCCGCGATCGTTTTCCATGAGCTTGCGCATCAACTCACATATGTCGCGGGTGACTCCGAGTTCAACGAGGCGTTTGCCGTGACCGTCGAGGAGACGGGCTTGGCGCGCTGGCTTGAGTATCTGGGGCACAAAGACCAGCTCGAGCAATACGAAAAGGAACGTGAGCGTGACTTCGCCTTCAATACGCTGTTTACGCGTCGGCGCGCTCAGCTTGCGCGCTTATATGCATCAAAGCTGCCGGTGGAGGTGATGCGTGAGCGCAAGCGGCTGCAGTTCGCCGAGCTTGCGGACGATATGCGCGACTTGGAGCGGCAGCAGGGCGTGCGCTCGGGCTACGAGGAATGGATCGCAAGCGGACTCAATAATGCTTATCTGGCCGCGGTTGCGACCTATTTCGACTGCGTGCCGGGCTTTGAACGTCTGCTTGCGCGGGAGGACGGCGATCTGCCGCGTTTTTATGCGGCGGTGCGCGCTCTGGCGCGCCTGCCGCAACGGCAGCGGCACCGGCAATTGTGCGCAAGCTCAGCGCAGGGGAATCAGTAGGCTCGTCTTGCCGCGGCGCACTTCGATGACGACTGAAGCGGTGCTTTTTGTATGTGCGCGCAGTTGCTCGAGGTTTGTCACGCGCTCGCGATTGACACGCACAATCACGTCATTCTCGCGCAGGCCCTGCCGCGCTGCCGGACTTCCAGGCTCTACACTCTTGACGATTGCTCCGCCGGACTCGGGTGCGTCGGCCATGCTTGCGCCATCAAGGCCGTGTGGAATGCCCACAGGCGCCACCTGCGCAGGCGGCTCAACCGGCGTCGCTGGCGTCGGGGATGCGATCGCAGCCATGACCGCAGTCACCCGTTGCGCACTGCCGTTCCTCACAAGTCCGATGTCGACTTTGTCACCGACGCGCAACAGGCCGACAACGTTCCTGAGTTCAGCGTTCGATTTCACGTTCTGACCGTTGATCGCGGTGATGACGTCGCCCGTGTGAACACCCGCTTTGTCGGCGGCCGACCCGCCGACGACTTCCGATACCAGCGCGCCGTGCACATTCGCAAGGCCGAGCGAGCGGGCAATGTCCGTGGTCAAGGTATAAATATTGACGCCCAGGACGCCACGTTTGACCGCGCCGAATTTCAGGAGCTGCTCTGATACGTTCTTAACCATGTTGACGGGGATTGCGAAGCCGATGCCGATGTTGCCGCCGCTCTTGGAGAGAATGGCCGTGTTGATCCCGATCAGTTCGCCCTTCAAGTTGACGAGCGCGCCGCCGGAATTGCCCGGATTGATGGATGCGTCCGTCTGGATGAAATCCTCGTAGCCGTCGGGATTGATTCCCGAGCGGGAAAGTCCGCTGATGATTCCCGATGTGAC
>DAITPA010000063.1:0-4502 GCA_036833805.1 Steroidobacteraceae bacterium
GCACCGGCCGCCTTGGTCACCTGCACCGGCCCGGCTACGCCGCCGGCAATTTCCAGGAGCAGAGCCGTCGCCCGCTCGAGGGCGAGGGCCGGCAAACTCGGATCGACGCCGCGTTCGAAACGCTGTGCGGCATCGGTGAACAAGCCCAGGCGGCGCGCGCGGCCGGCGATTGCCTCGGGCGTAAAATGCGCACCCTCGAGCAATACCTCGGTGGTCACATCGCCGATCGCGGTATCGCGCCCGCCCATGATGCCCGCCAGGCCGATCGCTCCGCTCTCGTCGGCTATGACCATGAACTCCGGATCGAGCGTGTACTCCCGATCATCGAGCAGGGTCACGCGCTCGCCCGGCTTCGCCGCGCGAACCGTGATGCGCCCGGCGAGGCGCTTGAGATCGTAAGCATGCAGCGGCTGCCCGAGCTCGATCATCACATAGTTGGTGACATCGACAATCGGAGAAATCGAATTGATGCCGACGCGGCGCAGACGCTCGCGCAGCCAGGAGGGAGATTTGGCCTGCGGGCGCACCCCGCGAATCACCCTCGAGGCAAAGATCGGACAGCCCGACGCCGCTTCGATACCGACCGCAAATACATCCTTATGGCCGGCGGCGACCGGAGCGACGTGGTACTTGAGATAGCGCCGCTCGCATGCGGCGGTGTAGTCGCGTGCAATGCCGAACACGCTCATGCAATCGCCGCGGTTGGGCGTCGCATTCACTTCGAGCACCATGTCATCGAGATCCAACGCGGCTCGCACGTCGCGATTGACCAGGAACGATTCGGGCAGTTCCAGGATTCCGTCGTGCTCGTCGCCCAAGCCGAGCTCGCGCGCCGAACATAACATGCCCATCGATTCCAGGCCGCGCAACTTCGCGCGTTTGATCTCGATGTTGCCCGGCAATTGCGCGCCCACCATCGCCACCGCGACCTTGAGGCCCGTCCGCACGTTTTTGGCGCCGCAGATGATTTGCAGACGATTGATGCCGTCGGTGGTCACCTGGCACACCGACAATTTCTCCGCATCCGGATGACGGCCCACCTCGAGCACCTCGCCCACCAGGACGCCGGTAAACGGCGGCGCCACGGGTGTCACGGATTCCACCTCGAGGCCCGCCAGCGTGAGCTGCTTGGCGAGTTCCGCCGGCGTCGCCGCGAGCGGTGCGAATTCTCGTATCCAGGAATGAGTGATCTTCACGGGAACTGCTTCAAGAATTGCAAATCGTTTTCGAAGAACAGGCGCAAATCATCCACGCCGTAACGCAGCATGGTCAGCCGCTCGATCCCCATGCCGAATGCATATCCCTGCCACCGTTCATCGTCGATCCCGGCGGCCGCGAGCACATTCGGATGAATCATTCCGCAACCCAATATCTCGAGCCACCCGGTGTGCTTGCACACCCGGCAGCCGGCGCCGTGGCAGAACACGCACTCGATGTCCACTTCGGCGGACGGTTCGGTGAACGGAAAATAGGAGGGCCTCAAACGCATTCCCAACGGCTGCTCGAAGAAATGCTCGACAAAGGTATGCAGCATCGCCTTCAAATTCGCGAAGCTCACGTTCTCGCCGACGACGATGCCTTCGACTTGGTGGAACATGGGCGTATGCGTCATGTCCGAGTCGCAGCGATACACGCGCCCCGGCGCGATCAGGGCCAGGGGCGGCTTTTGGGCGCGCATGGCGCGAATCTGCACCGGTGAGGTGTGCGTGCGAAGGAGCCTGCCGTCGGGAAAATAAAATGTATCGTGCATGGCGCGCGCCGGATGATTCGGTGGAATATTGAGCGCCTCGAAATTATGAAAATCATCCTCGACTTCAGGCCCGGTGGCGACCTGAAATCCCGCCTGCATGAAGATCCGCTCGATTCGCAGGCGCGTTCGAGTGACCGGATGCAGGCTGCCCGGCTCCTGACCGCGACCCGGCAAGGTCACATCGATGGTGCCTGCGGCAAGCTCGGCGCGCAGCGCCTCCTGCTCCAGGCTTGCGCGGCGCGCCTCCAAGGCCTCGTGAATCGCGGCCTTCGCTTCGTTGATTTTTTGTCCGGCGGCCGGGCGCTCGGCGGCAGGCAGTTTTCCCAGGCCCTTGAGCTGCTCGGTGAGCAGGCCCTTCTTGCCGAGGAGCCGTACCCGCACCTCCTCCAAGGCGGCGATGTCGCGAGACGCAGCGGCGTCGGCGAGCGCTTGCCCGACGAGTGCGGAGAGGTTTTCGTGAGTGGCCATTGACGATGCCTCAAGGCCCGTGCGGTTTGGCCGCGAACGGCCAATTCCGCCGAGTCCTCGATTGTCTCTAGCCCTTGAGGCTGTCCTTGGCTTTCTCTGCGATTGCCGTGAATGCCGGCATGTCGTGCACCGCAAGGTCGGCGAGCACCTTGCGGTCGATGGCCAGACCCGCCTTGCTCAACCCGTCAATCATCGTGCTGTAGGTCAGCCCGCACAGCCGAGCGGCGGCGTTGATGCGCGTGATCCACAACGCGCGGAACTCGCGCTTCTTCTCGCGCCGTCCGCGATACGCGTACTGGCCGGCCTTGATGACGGCCTGCTTGGCCGTGCGGAACACCTTGCGCCGGGCATTGAAATAACCCTTCGCCTTCTTGAGGATTTTCTTGTGGCGTCGACCTGCGACGACACCGCGTTTAACTCGTGCCATATTCCTTTAACTCCTGCTCAAGCGAATGGAAGCATTTGCTTCACACGGTTCATGTCGGTCTCATGCACGACGCTCTCGCGACGCAGCTGACGCTTACGCTTGCTCGGTTTCTTGGTCAGAATATGACGACGGTGGGACTGACCGCGCTTGAAGCCATTCGCTGTTTTGCGAAAACGCTTCGACGCGGCCTTCTTGGTTTTCATCTTAGGCACGTTCGACTCCTGATTTTTTTAGCCCTGTTCGCAAGCGCTCGAGGAGAATCCTCATGATTCCCCCGGTGCGCCGCTGCAGGCGGGTGGCTGGCTTTCTTAAGGCCTGCCGCTCACTTCTTTTTGGGCCCGAACACCATGACCATCTGTTTGCCTTCCATCAGCGGGTTCTGCTCCACCACCGAATAGGGGGCGAGATCCTCAGAAATCCGCGTCAAGAGACGCCGACCGATGTCCTGGTGCACGAGCTCACGGCCGCGGTAACGCAAGGTCACCTTGGCCTTATCACCCTCGGTCAGAAAGCGGACGATGCTACGCAGTTTGACCTGGTAGTCGGCCTCTTCCGTCCCGGGACGAAACTTCACTTCCTTTACTTGAATCTGCTTCTGCTTACGCTTCGCCGCGTGCGCTTTCTTGTTTTGTTCGAACAAGAATTTGCCGAAATCCATTACTCGAACGACAGGGGGCTCCGCCATCGGCGAGACCTCGACGAGGTCCAGTGCTTGCGAGCTTGCCATTTGTAGCGCTTCCGCGCGCGTCATGACCCCTGCTTGGCTTCCATCCGCTGCGATCACACGCACCGATGGTGCGGAGATCTCCTCATTGCGCCTTACGCGCTTCGACGTTGCGATACGCGATCCTCCAAAACAAGACGGCCGCGGCTCGCGACTTCGTCGCAAAGCAAGGCGCTGAGCTCGCTAAGCCCCAAGCTGCCTAAGTCTTTGCCACCGCGCGTGCGTACGGCCAGGGTATGCCCCTCGACTTCCCGGTCGCCGGCGACCAAGAGGTAAGGGACACGCTTTAGTGTGTGCTCGCGGATTTTAAAGCCTAGCTTCTCATACCTCAAGTCCGTTTCTACCCGAAGCCCCTGATTTTTCAGGTTTTCCGCAACTTCTTCGCAATATTTGTCTTGCGCGTTGGTAATTCCCATGATCACGGCCTGGACCGGCGAGAGCCAGGTGGGCAGCTTTCCGGCATGGTGCTCGATCAAAATGCCGATAAAGCGCTCCAACGACCCGAACATGGCCCGATGCAGCATCACCGGGGTATGACGCTGACTGTCCTCGCCGATGTAGCTCGCCCCGAGTCGGGAAGGCAGGTTCGGGTCCACCTGGAGGGTGCCGCACTGCCACTCGCGGCCGATGGCGTCCCGTAACACGAACTCCAGTTTCGGCCCGTAAAAGGCGCCCTCGCCCGGGTTGAGCGTGGTTTCGATACCAGCGGCTGCAGCTGCCTGCTTAAGCGCTCCTTCGTAAATATCCCAGATTTCATCGGACCCGACCCGTTTGGCCGGCCGATCGGAGAATTTGATCCGCACGTCCTCGAAGCCGAAATCGCGGTAGATGCTCAGAATCAGCTGGGTCACCCGCACCGATTCATCGGTGATTTGATCGGTGGTGCAAAATATGTGGGCATCGTCTTGGGTAAAGGCGCGCACCCGCATCAGTCCATGCAGGGCCCCGGAGGGCTCATAGCGGTGCACTTTGCCGAATTCGGCAATGCGCAGCGGGAGTTCGCGATAGCTGCGCAATCCCTGCTTGAACACTTGGATGTGCCCGGGACAGTTCATCGGTTTGATCGCGAACGTGCGCTCATCCGGCGTCTTGGTCATGAACATGTTGTCGCCGAAATTCGCGATGTGGCCGGA
>DAITPA010000063.1:4602-9127 GCA_036833805.1 Steroidobacteraceae bacterium
ATTGGCCCAGGCGGTGCCGTAAATACGCTGCAGCATCTCGTTGCGCGAATCGCCGCGCCAATAGGCCCCGGCCACTTTCATGAGTTTGAAGGCCTTCAGCTTGCCGGTGCTCGGCACGTGCGGTCCGCGGCACAGATCCTCCCAAGCTCCCTGACCGTACAGGCTGATAGGCTCGTTCGAGGGAATGGCCGCGATGATTTCGGCCTTGTAGTGCTCGCCGAGCTTTTTGAAGTGTGCGACGGCGGCGTCGCGCGGCAGAACGCGGCGATGCACCTTGAGATCCTTGGCCGAGATCTCGGCCATGCGCTTTTCGATGGCGATCAAGTCCTCGGTCGAAAACGGCCTCTTGTACGCGAAATCGTAATAAAAGCCATCCTCGATCACCGGACCAATGGTGACTTGCGCCTCCGGATACAACTCCTGGACCGCGTTCGCCAGAAGGTGCGCCGTCGAATGGCGAATGATTTCGAGGCCCTCGGGATCCCGATCGGTGACGATACTGAGCGCGGCGTCGTGCTCGATCAGCGTCGAGGTATCCACCAGGACGCCGGCAAGCTTGCCGGCCAACGCCGCTTTGGCAAGTCCCGGACCAATGCCCGCCGCGACCTCCGCCACGCTGATAGAGTGATCGAAGTGCCTGCGGCTGCCATCGGGAAGTGTTATTACGGGCATAGATTCATCTTAGCAAACGCCGGCCGCCTTGGACCTGCGCCCTTCGAGCTTGGTGCGCGCTAGTGGGATCGAACCACTGACCCCCACCATGTCAAGGTGATGCTCTACCGCTGAGCTAAGCGCGCTCGAAGGGCGCGAAAGATACCGGATTCGGCGGCGCCGATAAAGAGCAAGGGGCTGAATTGCCCTAAATTCATCTAAGGGTCCGCCGCTTGCGGGCCGGCGAAGGGCGGCCCGGGCGGCGCCTCGGACGTACTCTTTGCGGGATTCAGGACACACCGGAATTGAATTTCCCCGATCGTCATCACATCGCCGTCGCTCAAGAACAGGCGGGAAACCTTCCGGCCATTCACGATGACCCCATTGGTGCTGTTCAAGTCCTCGATAATGAGGTCACGCAGGCCCTTGAGCAGTAAGGCGTGATGCCGGCTCACCGATTGGGAATCGATGTGCAATTCGCAGTCCGGAGCGCGTCCGATGCGGGTTCGGCGCCCCAAGGTGTAGGTAGCCTCGTGCCCGGCGTCGATCCGGACCAATTGGGCCGGCCAATCCGCGCTCAAGGCGGGACCCGCGCTAGGCACCGGCGTGGCGCCCAGTCTTTCGATGCTGGTCTGAATGCGCCCCAGCGCGTTGGCATTGTTGCTCTCGCTGCGCTCCAAGCGGCGAATCATGAATTCGCGCTCCTCCAGAGCGCCACGAGTTCGTTCCAGGGTGGCGCGCAGGTTGCGATTTTCTTCGCTGAGTTGCTCGACGCCCGCGGCCTTGAGCGCCAATTCGTCGTTCGCGCGCTTGAGGTCCGCCTGGATCGACTGAACCGGCCGGCGTGCCTCGTTCAAATGCGCCATGAGCACCGTCAATTCCTGCTCGTGCGTTTCGGCCTCCGCTTTGAACTGTGCGATCTGTTGCGCCTCCTGAGCGCTCAATGTGCGCGCCTGTGCGAGCGCCTGATCGCGTGCACCGATCTCGGCGCGCAAGCGCTCGCATTCGGCCTTGAGCGCTTCGCTACGGGCCGCAAGCTCCTCGCGAGCGTGGGCCCTCTCCTTGAGCTCTTGTGCGCTCTTGGCGATCGCTGCCGCATCGGTGGCGGCCACGCTGCGCAGATTCGCGATCGCTTCTTCCTGCTCGATGAGTTTGCCGCTCAGCGCGGCGGCCGTCTGTTTGAGCCGGTCGCGCTCCGCCAGCAGCACCCCATGTCCCGCGCGCACCGCACTCATCTTCGCGTCCCACTCGAGGAACCTGTTCTGATCGAAGCCGCGGCGCCATTCGCGCGTGCGCAGAATTTCCAGATAAGAGCCCGCCTGCCTCGATACGGCGCTTAATTCCTGCCGCGTCACGTTCAGTTCGTGTTCGCCTCGCTTGATCTGCTCCGCGAGCGCATTCAAGGATCGCCGCGCCTCCTGCAACTCGAGCGCGCTCGCCTCGGCGCCGCTTCGCAGATCTTGTATCTGCGCTTCCAACTGCGCGCTCGCTTGCGAGCGCGCCTCGAGAGCGGGAACCACTTTGGCGTGCTCCCGCTGCAGTGCGTACAACTGTGCGTCGCGCTCGCCGAGCGAATGCAGCACCTGCACGATCGTGGCGTCGCGTGCCACGAGCGAATCGCGCAGGGTGCGCATTTCGCTTTGGTGGCGCTCCCAGTCGCGCAGAATCTCATCGACGCGGGTGCGAGAGGCTTCCGCGGCCGCTTTCTTCTCGGCCAGCGCCAGATCCAAGTCGCGGGTTCGACGCTGCTCCCCAGCCACCGCCGCCTGCGCCGCCGCCAGGTCGGCTGCGAGCGCGTTGGCGCGTGCCACCGCGACGGCCTCCGCGTCGCGAATCTTCTCGTACAATCGGCTGAGCGCCTCGTACTCGGCGCTTTGCCGGGCAATTCGTTCTTCGATCGAACGCACGTTTTCGGCGAGCGATGGCAGGTCGACCCGCGGCGGGCGCGCGAAATCAGAGAGCGCCGTCCGGTTCGCCGTAGCGGGCGGCCCCGCGGGCAGCGCCGCATGATCGAGCGGCACCGAGTCATCCTGCACATCCTGATCGGCGATCGTACCCTCGAGGATCGGCAGCTTGTCGGTCCGATCGAGTTCGCTTTCCTCGGAGTGAGTGTTGTCCGCCGCCATTGGCTCTCCTTGCTCTAGCCGACGAGCGTGCTCGGCACGCCGAACGCCGAGTGGCGCAACCTTTGAATCTCGTCGCGCAGGCGCGCGGCCTGTTCGAATTCAAGATTTCGCGCAAGCTTCATCATTTCGGCTTCCAGCTTCTTGATCCGCTTGAGCGCCTGTTCGGGCGGCAGCAAGGAATAGTCCACGTTCGACTCGCGCACTTCGGCGCCTTGCACGGCGCGCGCACCCTCCATCACGTCGCTCACCGCCTTGACGATCGTACGCGGCGTGATCCCGTGCTGCGCATTGAATTCGATCTGCTTGTTGCGGCGTCGATCGGTTTCCGCGATCGCCCGCTCGATCGACCCGGTTCGCAGGTCCGCGTACAGAATGGCCTTGCCGCGCACATTGCGCGCAGCGCGGCCGATCGTCTGAATCAACGAGCCCTCGGAGCGCAGGAACCCCTCTTTGTCGGCATCGAGGATGGCGACCAGGGACACTTCGGGCATGTCGAGCCCCTCGCGCAGCAAATTGATGCCGACGATGACGTCGAACTTCCCCAAGCGCAGATCGCGGACGATTTCCGAGCGCTCCACGGTCTCGATATCCGAATGCAGGTAGCGAACCTTCACGCCGTGTTCGTCGAGATATTCGGTCAGGTCCTCCGCCATTCGCTTGGTGAGAGTAGTGACCAGCACGCGTTCGCCTGCCTGAGAGCGCAGTCGGATCTCCGACAGCAAATCGTCGACCTGCGCTCGCACCGGACGCACCTCAACGACCGGGTCGATCAGGCCCGTGGGACGCACCACCTGCTCGACGATCTGGCCGGAAACTCGCTTTTCATGAGGCCTCGGAGTCGCGGATACATAGATGGTCTGCGGCGCCAAGCGTTCGAACTCCTCGAAACGCAATGGCCGGTTGTCGAGCGCCGAGGGCAGCCGAAATCCGTACTCGACCAGGGTCTCCTTGCGCGATCGATCGCCCTTGTACATCGCGCCGAGTTGGGGAACCGTCTGGTGGCTCTCGTCGATCACGAGCAGCGCGTCCTTGGGCAGATAATCGAACAAACACGGCGGCGGTTCACCCGGCTCGCGGCCCGACAGATAGCGCGAGTAATTTTCGATTCCGGCGCAATAGCCCACTTCGTTCATCATTTCGAGATCGAACAGGGTGCGTTGCTGCAGACGCTGCGCTTCCACGAGCTTGCCCGCCTCATTCAATTCCATCAGCCGCGTGCGCAATTCGCCGCGAATCTCCTCGACCGCCTCGCGCACCCGCTCCTTCGGCGTCACGTAATGCGTCGATGGGTACACCGTGAGGCGCGGCACCCGGCGCAGCACCTCGCCGGTGAGCGGATCGAAGAAGCTCAGCGCCTCGATCTTCTCGTCGAACAATTCGACCCGCACCGCCTCGCGCTCCGACTCCGCGGGGAAGATATCGATGACATCGCCGCGAACCCGGTAGGTGCCCTGCTGCAAGTCGATCTCGTTGCGCGTGTACTGCATGTCGGCAAGACGCCGCAGCAGCTTGCGCTGCTCGAGGACGTCGCCGCGCGACATGTGCAGCACCATGCTCAGGTAAGCTTGCGGATCCCCAAGGCCGTAAATCGCCGACACCGTCGCAACGATGATGGCGTCGGGCCGTTCGAGCAGCGCCTTGGTCGCAGATAAGCGCATCTGCTCGATGTGCTCGTTGATCGAGGCGTCCTTCTCGATGAAGGTGTCGGACGCCGGCACGTAGGCCTCCGGCTGGTAGTAGTCGTAGTA
>DAITPA010000064.1:0-9036 GCA_036833805.1 Steroidobacteraceae bacterium
GGAGCCGATCCCAAATTCGGCGGCCAGCTTGCGCCGCAGGTCCTGAGCACCGCCGTGCGCGAGCTCTGGGGCGCCGCAAACCTTTCCTTCAAGCTATGTCCCATGCTCACGCAGGGGGCCATTGAAGCGTTGAAGCTGTGCGGATCAGAAGGGCAAAAGCAGCTGTTTCTTCCCAGGATGGTGAGCGGGCAGTGGACGGGCACCATGGATCTGACCGAGCCGCAAGCAGGCTCGGATCTTGCCCAGATCCGCACGCGCGCCGTGCCCGACGGCGATCAGTACCGGCTCTTCGGGCAGAAGATCTTCATCACCTGGGGTGATCACGACTGCGCCGAGAATATCATTCATATGGTGTTGGCGCGCATCGAGGGTGCGCCACTCGGGGTGAAGGGAGTGTCGCTCTTCATTGTGCCCAAAGTTCTGGTAAATCCTGACGGCGTGCTCGGCGCGAGGAACGAGCTGCGCTGCGTGTCCATCGAACACAAGCTCGGTATTCATGCGAGCCCCACCTGCATGCTGTCATTTGGAGGCAAGCACGGCGCCATCGGCTACCTCATCGGCAGCGCCAATCGCGGCCTCGAATACATGTTCGTCATGATGAACTCGGCGCGATTGTCGGTGGGTATCGAAGGCTATGCGGTTGCGGAACGCGCCTTTCAGCGCGCTGCGGAGTGGGCCAAAGAGCGCGTGCAGGGAAAGCCGCCCGCCGCACCGGCGAAGGCGCCGATTGCCTATCACCCCGACGTCAAACGCATGCTGCTTACGATGAAGTCGTGCATTGCCGCGATGCGCGCGCTCGGCCTGTATGCGTCACTGCAACTTGATATTGCAGAGCATAATCCGGAGGAGCAGCGGCGCCTGCATGCGCAGACGCGCGTCGATCTGCTGATACCGATCGTCAAGGGGTGGTGCACCGAGCTTGGCAACGAGCTTGCCGCAACGGGCGTGCAGATCCATGGCGGTATGGGTTTCATCGAAGAGACCGGCGCGGCGCAGTACCTGCGTGACTTGCGCATTACGACGATCTACGAAGGCACGACCGGCATTCAGGCCAATGATCTCATCGGGCGCAAGATCGGTCGCGATCGCGGCGCGGCGATGGCAACCCTGCTTGTCGAAATGCGCGCCGAGCTTGAGCAGCTAGAAGGCAGCGATGCGGTGATGCGCAGCATCAAACAAGCAAGCATCGAAGCCGTCGATCGCCTGCGCGAGGCGACCGACTCATTGCTCGAAGCTTTCTCCGCAGGTCAGGAGCGCGCGCTTGCCGTTGCCGTCCCGTACCTCAATCTTTGCGGCTTCGTCATCGGCGGCTGGTTGATGGCGAAGTCGGCGGCGATCGCGGACGCAAAGCGCGCCGGCGCTGAGCGCGAGTTCTACGAAGCGAAGCTCGCAACCGCGCGCTTCTATGCTCAGCAGGTATTGCCGCGGGCTCTGGCGCTGGCACGCATAGTTCAAAGCGGCGCGGCCTGCGTCACGGAGAGCAACGCGGCGCTGATCTGACGCGCTAGTGGCGTGGCCGGCGCGCGCGGCGTGCGGGCACGCGCAGCTTAAGCGCCGGCGGCTCGTTCAACGATTGCAGAAAGATTCGGCGCGCCTCGGGCGAGAGCGTCGTCCATTTAACTTTCGTTCTCTGCGTGCGGCGCAGCTGGCGGTCGCTGATACGCGACTCGGCTTCGCTTGCGCGCATCCAGCGCGTTGGCAGACGCCGCGTCTTGCCGGTACGCAGTATGTCGGCCACCGCGTGCGCGACTCTCGAATCGCGCGTGAGCTCGCTATGTGCGGCCGCGGTGAAATAGGTGCGCGCGCCGGGCAACAGCGCATTCGCAGTTGGCACGGTGCCGTCGCCGTGTCGGGTAATCGTATACACGAAGTCATCGCGGCGGAGTTCAACCGCGGTGACCGTTTCCTGGTTCACGCCCGCGATCACGACAAAACGCTCATCCGCGGGGGCAAGCGCGGCTGCGAGCGAGCGCGCCGCATCGAGTAGGTTGGCGCGCGGCCGCGGCCCGCTCGCGGGCCATTCCCGGGCGTCAAACAAGTCAAGTCCGGCGCTGTGGCCGCGCGCGGGCAGCAGCTGATAGAGACTCGGAAAGGCGTTGAATACCTTCTCCGCCAGCCACTCGGCAGAGTGCTCGTGATTCAGGCGCGCGATCTTGCGCACGACCGCATAGGTGCCGCGCAGCGCCTGTACCGGTGCGAACGAGCCAAAATTCGGCGTGCCGAGAAGGACGATGCGCTCGACGTGCGGGTTGCGCGCCAGAGCAGCGCGGCTGACAAGGCCGCCCATGCTATGTGCGACGAGCATCACGTGTTTCGCACGCTCAAGGCTGAGTCGCTCCGCAAGGGCGTCGCCCAGTACATCGACCCCGAGGCGCCAGTCGTAATCATGGAAGACCGGATCAAATCCCGCCGCCTGCAGATGCAGCTTCAATCTCAAGTACGTGTACAAAACGACGCCGAGTGAGACGACGCCGTCGCCCGGCGCGGGCTTCAGGCATTGCAGCCTGCCGGCGGCGATATCGGTGGGGTCGAGCCAGAGAATGTCATGTGGCAACGGCGCACGGCGCGCAAGCCCGAGCTGCGATCCCATGATTCCGGGAACAATAAAAACCCGCGGCGCATCGCTTGCTGTGGGAGTGCTACCTGCGGCGCGCGCAAGCCTTGCAAGCTCGCGATACTCGGACTCGCCGAAATAACTTACAAGCTCGCGCCGATGCAAACCGGTCGCGAGCAGCTGCTCGACTTCTCGGTCGCTCCATGACAAGCGGTCATAGGGCGAGATGTAATCCGCCGGCACGTCAGAATTGATCAACAGAGACTCACTCGGCGCCATGTGGGAGCGCACGCGCTGCTTATATGAAGTATGCCAAAGTCGCATTCATGCGACGTCACTCAGATCGCCAGGAACCGCTGGCGCTGGCCGCTCTGTTTGCAGGCGCCTGCGCCATCGCGAGCGCCGGGATCTTCGTGCGCCTGTCTGAGACGGGGCCCACGGCGACCGGCTTCTGGCGCGGCGCATTGGCTTTGCCGTTTCTCGCGGTCTGGGCGTGGGCGGAAGCGCGCCGCGGCGGCCCACGCTGGTATCGGTGGTTTGCCGATGCGCGCATTTTCTGGGCGGGCCTGCTGTTCGCTGGCGATCTTGCGCTGTGGCACTGGTCGCTGCTTCTGACGTCGGTGACGGTGTCGACACTGGAGGCGAACCTCGCTTCCGTCTTCGTGGTGTTGATCGCTTGGGTCGTGTGGCGCAAGCGACCGCAGGCTCTATTCGTGGTGGCGCTCGCTATTGCGTTTACTGGCGTGCTTTTGATCTTAAGCCCGAAGCTTGTGCAACCCCGTAGCGCACTGCTCGGCGATCTTCTCGGACTCGGTACGGCCGCTTTCTATGCAGGTTACATGATAGTCGTCGCGCGCATGGGAACGACCTACGGCACCGGCGCGATCATGCTGCGCACGACGCTGATATTCACCGTGCTCTTGGCACCGCTCATGATCGGTCAGAAGGTCCTTCCCGATACGGCGCACGGTTGGTTGCTGCTCGTGGGGCTTGCGGTGATCGCGCAGGTTGTCGGTCAGGGTCTGATCGCCTACGCGCTCGCTCACCTGCCGGCGAGCTTCAGCTCCCTGGGCCTTTCGGTGCAGCCGCTCGCGACTGCGGTCTACGCCGCGTGGCTGCTCGGGGAGCGGCTCGCTCCCGTGCAGATCGCAGGCGGCGTTATCGTGCTGGCCGCCATCGCTTTGGCGCACGGCAGCAAAAGCTAATGCACATGTGCTGAGATCTCGTTGCACACTGCCTCGATTGCGGCATGGCGCGCGGTTGTCTTGCGCCACACGCCGCCAATTTTGCGCACCGGTGCGGGACGCGCGAAGGGTCGCACCGCAACCCCACGCGCATGACGGTAGGCGCCCTGGGTCGCAAGCTCGGGTAACAGCGTGATGCCGGCGCCGGTCGCCACCATCTGCCGCAGGGTCTCGAGGCTCGTTGCGCGGAAATCCTGCTTCTCGTGCATGCCGACCTGACTGCAGACTTCGAGCGCCTGGTCCCGCAGGCAATGGCCGTCTTCGAGCAGGAGCAGCGTCTCGTCGTGCAGCTCCTGGATGCGGATGCTTTGCTGCTTCGCAAGCCGATGCATCGCAGGCACTGCGACCATGAACGGCTCGTTATACAGATCACGCGCTTCGAACCCATCCATGTCCACCGGCAGAGCGAGGATTCCAAGATCAATCTCGCCGGCGCGAAGCCTCGTCAGCATGGCCGCGGTCGGGTACTCATAGAGCCTCAACTCGAGCCGCGGCAGCGCCTTTCTGATGGCGCGCGCCACGCGCGGCAGAAGGTAGGGACCTATGGTTGGCAGCATCGCGATACGCAGCGCGCCTGCAAGAGGATCCCGATGCGCGCGAGCGAGCGTCACGACTTCATCGCTCGCCTCGAGAATGCGCCGCGCACGGGCGACGATTGCTTCCCCCGCCGCCGTCAGCGCCACGCGCTTGGGCTGGCGTTCGATGAGTTGCACCCCAAGATAGTCCTCGAGCTTCTTCAGCTGCGTCGATAGCGTCGGCTGGCTCACGAAGCAGCGCTCGGCCGCGCGCCCGAAATGGCGCGCGTCGGCCACCGCTACAAGGTAGCGCAGATCCTTCAATTTAAGGTCGGTCATAGGGTCGACGTTGATTCAGAATATCTATCGATCTTATCATATTAATCGATTAGACGAATGGACTGTCCGGTCGCATGATGCGCAGCGTTACCCCAAAAGGTGTCGTAAGACGCCGCGCTTATGGAGATAGAGAGATGTTGAGCATTGGTCAAAAATTCCCGCCTTATTCCCTTACCGGCGTCGTATCGAATGATATCGCCAAGGGCTTTCAGCCGTTCACGAACGACAGTTTTTCGGGCAAGTGGCAGGTCGTGTTTTTCTGGCCGAAGGACTTCACCTTTGTATGCCCGACCGAGATTGCCGCGTTCGGCAAGCTCGACAAAGAGTTCAAGGCGCGCGATGCACAGCTATTGGGCGTGAGCATCGACAGCGAATTCGTGCATCTCGCTTGGCGCAAGGACAAGGAAGAGCTGCGCAATCTGCCCTTCCCCATGCTCTCGGACGTCAAGCGCGAGCTCTCTTCTGCACTCGGCGTTCTTGATCCGCAAGCAGGCGTCGCCCAGCGTGCGACATTCATCGTCGATCCGCAGGGCGTGATTCGCTTCGTGTACGTCACCGACCTCAACGTCGGCAGGAGCCCGGATGAAGTGCTGCGTGTACTTGACGCGCTGCAGACGGATGAGCTCTGCCCCTGCAACTGGCAGCAAGGCGATGCCACACTGAAGGCTGCGTAATCATGACACTCGTTAACATTCGTGATTCGTTGCCTGACTACGCGCGCGATCTTAAGTTGAACCTCGGAACGGTATTGACTCCGGCGGGAGCGCCAGGCTTGTCCGAACGGCAGATCTGGGCGGTGGCGCTCGCTGCCGCCGCCGCCTCGCGCAACAGTGCTTTCAGCGGCGACATCGAGGCTCTCGCGAGCGCGCGCCTCGACGCTGCGCATGTGCAGGCCGCACACGCGGCCGCGGCCATCATGGGCATGAACAATGTGTATTACCGCTTCCTGCATCTGGTGGAGGATGAGGAGTACCAGCAGCTGCCGGCACGTTTGCGTATGAATGTGATCGGCAATCCGGGAATCGACAAGTTCGACTTCGAACTCCTGTCGCTCGCCGTGTCGGTCATCAACGGCTGCGGTACTTGCGTAGTCGCACATGAGCGTCAGTTGCGTCAGCACGGCACGACGCGTGAAGCGGTGCAAAGTGCCGTGCGCATTGCCGCGACCGTGCATGCGGTTGCACGGGTTGCTGAACTGAGTAAGCCTCTCCGACAAACGCAGCCGCAGGTCCAAAGGATCGCCGCCACCGCTTAAGCTGACAGAGGAAAGCGCTGCCCGCGACTGCACTGCAGACTCGCGCCAGGCGCCAGAGTCGAACCGGGGGTGGGAAGGGCATACATCGGTATGCCCGTCTTTTTTTACCGGTGTGGCCGCATGACCAGAGGTGATAGCCCGCGGCGGCGGAAAATTTCAGCGAGCCCGATCGATAAAGGCTTGCCGCATATTAGTCGTAGCGGTCTCGTAGCGGTCCATCAGATTTACAGCCGTCAATTTTCATCTAAGAAAGCGCCTCAGCTCGTTGCGGCCACGGAGCGGCGTGTCATGAGGATGGCTTGGTCGAGAACCTGTCTGATGCTGACGCCGCGGTGGCCCAGCAAATTCGCCTTGCTGGCGGAGAGCTGGATGACACCGTGCAGAAATCCCCACAACACGATGGCGGCCGCTGCCGGTTGTCCGGCATCTGCGCGAATAGACCCATCGCGCATTCCGCTCTCAAGGGCGCTTACCATCACCCTCTGCAACGAGTCACCCTTGCGGGCGCATTCGCCTTCGTTGCCGTCCGGATTCGGGTTCACCGGCGCGCGCAGTTCGCAGCGCGCCAGTACGCCGAAATACACCGGGAATTCCTGCGAAAATGCCACATAAGCCCGGCCAATGGCCTCGAGCTGATCGATGCCGCTTTTGTGGCGCGCCGCGCCATCGCTGAAGCGCTGCATCAGGATCGCCATCGCACGCTCGCCGACGCCGAACATGAGATCCGTCTTGTCCGTGAAATACACGTAGAGCAGCGCGCGCGACAGCCGCGCCCGTCGCGCAACCTGATCCATCGTCATGTCTTCCCACCCTTCACTCGCCGCAACGGCTTCGGTGGCATCGAGAATCTCTGCGCGCCGGCGTTCTTTTTCTTCGCGGCGGCGATCGGCAAGGTCGTTCATGCGGATCACCTTAAGGCAGAGGTTGACACACTGTCAATAATTATACATTAAGACAACTCGACGCGTGGCACACGCGTATGGCGCGTCCTCCGCTCGTTTAGACTCGCCTGTCTTGTCTGCACACTTGCGGAGCCTGGCATGAACGACTCACCTTTCAGCGAGACCGACGGCGAGACCGTGATTCGCACGCTCAATAACATTCTGGAGCTCGAGCTCGCGGGACTCGTGCGCTATCTGCATTACAGCTTCATGATCTTTGGCCACAACCGCATTCCAATCGTCGCCTGGCTGCAGGCGCAGGCGAACGAGTCGCAGGCGCATGCAACTCTCGCCGGCGAGCACATCACAAACCTTGGCGGCCATCCGTCGCTCAAGATCGGCCCGCTGCTCGAGACGCACAAGCACAACGTCGATGAAATCCTGAGCGAGGCGCTCGAGCATGAGTGGCAGGGTCTTGAGGAATATCGAAAGCTGCTCGTGATCGTCACGGGCAAAAGCATCATGCTCGAAGAGTACGCGCGCGAGCAGATCGCGGCCGAAGAGGCACACCTTGCAGAAATCCGCAAGATGACGCGCCGGCCGGGCTCGATCAAGTAAGCCGCACGGATTCAATCAACCCGGTCTGAGCAGCTTGTAGGCCTGCAGATCGCACTTGAGGAAAAAGTGCAGCTTCGGCGCTGGCAGACAACAACAAGTACACGAGCGAAGCGCCGTCATCGCCAAAGCTACCCCAATCTCGCTGGCCCTACTCGTTGCGTATTCATGACACTTCTCCTGCGCGCTCTTGCTTTGGCATGTTTGGCCGTCGTCCTTGTGACGACAGCTCATGCTGCCGTCACCGTCCGGGATGATTTAGGCCGCTCGATCACTTTGGCGCACGCGCCCTTGCGGATCGTGAGTCTCGCCCCCGGCGCGACTGAGATGCTGTTTGCGGCCGGCGCGGGTGGCCACGTCATTGCGACGGTTGAGTACTCAGACGATCCGCCCGCGGCGCGCCTCCTGCCGCGCATCGGCGATGCCGCTGCCATCGATGTGGAGCGGCTCATCGCTTTGCATGCGGACATTGTAGTTGTCTGGCCAAAGGGCGGAAATCCTGCGCAAATCGCCCAAGTTGAGCGCATGGGCCTGCCCGTATATCGCGAGCAGGTGGATGCTTTTAGCGAATTTGCCGGTTCTTTGCGCCGGCTCGGCGAGCTCGCCGGGACGCGCGCCGTGGCTGAGCGTGCGGCGCGCGATCTGGAGGCGCGTCTCGCTGAACTCACCAGGCGTTACGGGGGCGGCGCGCCCGTCACCGCGCTGCTCGAGATATGGGACCGGCCGATCTACACCGTGGGCGGAAGGCATCTTATGTCGGATGCGCTGCGCATCTGTGGCGCGCGAAACATATTCGGCGATCTCAACGACGCTGCGCCGGTGGTCGATGTCGAGGCGGTCATTGCACGCAATCCCGACATGATCATCGCAGCCGCGCCGCCGCAAGCGGCGTCCGCTTGGCTCGATGAATGGAAGCTATTCGGCGCTTTACAGGCCGTGCGCACGGGTCGACTCATTCCTTTCGAGGACCAGCGGCTCTCCGGCCTCGGGCCAAGCGCGCTCGTCGCTACGGCCAGCTTGTGTCAGCTTATCGACGCCAAGCGCACTCAACCGTAGGCTCGCGCCGCTTTCGCAGAGACAGCGCTTAGTCGCGAAAGTTGTTGAACTGCAGCGGCACTTCGATGCCCGCCTTGCGCAGAAATTGGATTGCGGTCTGCAGATCATCGCGCTGTTTGGCACTGATACGTACCTTGTCGCCCTGCAGGCTCGCCTGCACCTTCAATTTGGAGTCTTTGACGAGCCGTGCGATCTTTTTGCCGTTCTCCTGGTCGATGCCATGGCGCAGGATGATTTCCTGATGCGCCGCGGAAAGGTTCGTTTGCGGCTCTTTCACCTCGAGGCATGCGACGTCGACACCGCGCTTCGACAGGCGCAACTTTAGGATGTCGAGCATCTGCTTCAGCTGAAAGTCCACCTGTGCGTGCAGCGTGACCAGAAAGTCGGTCAATTCGTAGCGTGCGCCGGAGTCTTTGAAATCAAATCGCTGCGACAGCTCGCGATTGGCCTGGTCGACGGCATTGGCGACTTCATGCGCGTCAAGCTCGGAGACGACATCGAACGATGGCATCGACCAATCAGCCTTTCTTAAGCTCGGTCTTGAGTTTCTTCCGATTGCGCCGCGTGAGCTCCATGA
>DAITPA010000065.1:0-8404 GCA_036833805.1 Steroidobacteraceae bacterium
GGTCGCGGCCGCGCTCGCGGAAGACGTCGGCAGCGGCGACGTCACGGCCGCGCTCGTGTCCGCCGGCCAGGAAGTTCGCGGCCGCATCATCACCCGTGAGGACGCGGTGCTCTGCGGCACGGCGTGGGTCGAGGAGACCTTCAGACAGCTTGATCCTCAAATTCGTGTCACCTGGCACGCTCGGGATGGCGACGCGGTCAAGGCCGGAACGCTGCTGTTCGAGATTGCGGGTGATGCGCGCGCCGTTCTGAGCGGTGAGCGCACGGCGCTCAACTTCCTGCAAACCCTCTCAGGCACGGCGACCATTGCGCGGCGCTACGCGCAAGCAATCGCCGGCAGCGGCTGCACGATCCTCGACACGCGCAAGACTCTTCCCGGCCTGCGCAGCGCGCAGAAATATGCCGTGCGCTGCGGCGGCGCGCAGAACCATCGCATCGGCCTCTTTGATATGTTCCTCATCAAGGAAAACCACATTGCTGCAGCAGGCTCGCTCGCCTCCGCGGTCAGCGCCGCCCGACGGCATTCTCTTAAGCTTAAGATCGAGGTTGAAGTGGAATCGCTCGACGAGCTCGACCAGGCGTTCGCCGCCGAGCCCGACATCATCATGCTCGATGACTTCTCGCACACCGACCTTAACACGGCCGTCGCGCGTAACCGCGCTCGGCTCCGACCGGTGAAATTGGAGGCCTCGGGGGGCGTGAGCTTAGAAACAGTCCTTGCGACCGCGCAGACGGGGGTGGATTACATCTCGATCGGGGCGCTTACCAAACACCTGCACGCGATCGACCTGTCGCTGCGTTTGGAGTTCGCAAACCTTGAACGTCCTTAGGCGACCGCGGACTTAAGTACCCGCGATGGCTGCGCGATGCCGTAGCCCTGCGCGTAGTCGATGCCAAGGCTCGTCAGCATCTGGATGATCTCGGCGTTCTCCGCAAACTCGGCGATCGTCTGCTTGCCGGTCAAATGCCCGATCTCATTGATAGAACGTACCATCTCGCGATCGATCGGATCGCGCAGGATCTCGCGCACGAAGCTGCCGTCGATCTTCAGGAAGTCGACGGGAAAATGTTTCAAATATCCGAACGAGGATAAACCGGTGCCGAAGTCATCGAGCGCAAACTTGCAGCCGAGCTCCTTCAGCGCCTGAATGAAGCGGTTCGCCTGCGAGAAGCTCGCAACCGCCGCCGTCTCGGTGATCTCGAAGCAGATCTTCGAGGCATCGAGGCCACTCTTGTGGAACTGATCGATGACGAACGGCAAAAATTTGTCATCGCCGAAGCTTTGACCGGAGAGATTGATGGCGCACATCGTAAGCTTCTCGCGCTCATCCGCCTCCGACACGAGCCAGCGAAACGCATTCTCGATCACCCAGCGGTCGATCGCAGGCGTAATGCCGTAGCGCTCCGCGGCCGCGATGAAATCGTTAGGGGAGACCATGCGCCCGTTTTCATCGCGCATGCGCAGCAACAGTTCGTAGTGCGCGCCGACCTCGACCTTCTGCAGCGGCTGGATCGACATGCGGAAAAGCTCGAAGCGGCCTTCCTCGAGCGCTGCGTTGATGCGCGCCGCCCATTGCATCTCGCGCCGTCTGCGCATGAGCTCGATGTCGTTCTCGGCAAAGCTGTGCACGCGGTTCCTGCCGCCCTCCTTCGCCGCCTGACAGGCGCTGTCGGCAGCCGACAGTATCGAGGCGACGTCCTCGTTGTCGGCGGCGATCGGCACTACCCCGATGCTTGCGCCCAGGCGAAACACCCGATCCTCCCAGGTGAAGCGGTAGTCGCGCACCGCCTCGCGCAGCGCCTCGGCGGTGCGCATCGCTTCATCGAGCGAACAGCTCTCAAGGAGAATGCCGAACTCATCGCCACCTAAGCGCGACAGCGTATCGCGCCAGCGTACCTTCGCCTTCAAGAGCGCGCCGACCTGTCCTAAGAGCGCATCGCCCGCGCTGTGGCCGCAGGTGTCGTTGATGATCTTGAACTGGTCGATGTCGAGATAGCACAGGGCATACGAGGCTTCGCGTGCCTTCGCGCTCTTCAGCGCGCGCTCGAGTCGGCTCTCAAACTCGCGGCGATTGACGAGGCCGGTCAGCACATCGTGGCTTGCGTGATAGGAGAGCCTGCGGTTGAGCTCCCGCGACTCGCTCACGTCATGGAACACGAGTACCCCGCCCGCCACGTGGCCGCCGCCATCACGGATCGGAGCCGCGGTGCTCTCGACGTACAATTCATTGCCGTCGCGACGGATGAGAAGCATCGGACGCACGGATTTGATCGGGCGGATGCGCCGGATCGACACCGACAGCGGATTCTCCAAAGGCTCGCAGGTCTCTTCATGGAACGCGCGGAAGATCTCCTCCACCGGCCGCCCCATCGCATCTTCCAACCGCCAGCCGGTCAGCTCCTCGGCGACCGGATTGATGTAATCGATGGTCGATTGAGCGTCGGTCGTGATGACGCCATCGCCGATCGACTGCAGCGTGATCTGCGCGCTCTCCTTCTCACGGAACAGCGCCTCCTCGTAGATCTTGCGCTCGGTGATGTCGAATTCCACGCCGACCAGGCGCAGGAGCCGCCCGTGCTTGTCGACGCGCGCCTTGGCGCGGCTGACAACCCAGCGCCACTCGCCGCTCTTGTGGCGCATGCGGTGGGTGCTCTCGAAGGTCGGCGCCTTGCCCGCGACGTGATCGCGGATCGCCGCCTGCACGCGCGATAAATCGTCCGGATGGACGAGGCTTCGCCAGTCCGGCGAGCCTTGCATGTCCTCATCGGCGTAGCCGAGCATCGCCTTCCAACGCGGCGAGAAATACACCTCGTTGCTTTCGACGTCGAAGTCCCACAGGCCATCGTTGGCGGCGGCCTGTGAAAGGCTCGTGCGCTCCTCGAGCTTCGCGAGGCGCGCTTCGATGCGCATGCGGTCAAGCCCCGTGGCGAGGCTCGTGCCGATGAGCTTCATCATCAATTGCAGGTTGACGTCCCAGGCGCCGCGCGGCAGCGAATGCGCAAGTCCGAGAAGTCCCGCCGGCCTGCCTTGCGAGCGGAACGCGACGATGAGCGTCGAGCCGATGCCAAGCTGCGCCAGGCGCTCCGCCTCCACTGCTTGCTCGCGCCGCGGCGGCGCGCTGGTATCGCGCAGCTCCGACAGGCGCAGGTGCTCGAGGCGCGAATTAAGCCAGGCAAACGCCGCGATGCTTTCGCCTTCGAGCTCCTGGGGGCGGCACTGCGAGAAGGCGCTGTTCGCAACCTGGATGTCGCGGATCGTGAGGTTATCCGGATTGAGTTCGTCCGGACTCAGAGCGGCCAGGAACGCGCAGTCGCTCGCCGTGACTTCGCGTAGGAGCTCAAGGTTTCTCTTGATGCACTCATCCACCGATTCCCGGCGCAGGTTCTGGAAGTCGACGGCGATCTTGGTGCAGGCGACATCGAGGCCCGCGGCGGGTTTCGCCGAGCGCCCATTCCAGGCATTCGGAGAAAGAACATCCGAGGCGGTGAGATCCGCAGGCTTATCAAGCAGCGGGGTCGGGGTCGACATCCAGTGCGATCTCTTGCCAAACGGGCTGAGTAGTGTGGCAGCCCTCGCGGCGCATGCGGACGACGCGAAGCACAGTTACTGGCACCCGTTTTTAGTAGTTACGATCGATTCTCGCACACCCGTCGAGGAAAACAAGCTAAGGCGCTGTTCGCATTGAGCTTCGCTGCTGCAGCAACGGGCATAATCCGCAGCCATCAATTAAGGTTTGAGCGCGCTGCGAGCAACCTCGTACAAACGCTTGAGCTCCGCTTCCATCTCACCCTGCAGGCGCACGATCTGCGGCGCATCGACGACGCGCGGGACATAACGCGGCGGACCGATTGCAATCACAATGCGCGCGAAGGGCCACGGAATCACAAACTTATCCCACTTCACGAGCCAAGCGCGCGAGGCGGCATACGCGAGCGGCAGCATCGGGCGCCCGGACATCTGCGCAAGCAGGATGGCGCCGGGCTTGAACTTGAAGCGCGGCCCGCGCGGACCATCCGGCGTAATGACCGGGGATACATCCTCGTGCACGAGCGCGAGGTAGTAGTCGCGCAGCGCTCGCGCACCGGTATGAGTGGAAGAGCCGCGGATGACGCGCCCACCGACGCGCCGCACGAGCATGGCGCCGATCTCGCCATCGACCGAAGGACTGATGAGCCAGCCCACGGTCAGACCGTGCGCTCGCTGCTCAAGGAGATATTTTGCGCACAACGCTTGGTGCTGATGCCAAAAGCACGGCACCAGCGATGGCGCCGTTAAGAGCGCCGCCTGCAGATGCTCGACGCCTTCGACCTTCACGATCCGGCAGGTCGCCCACCACAGCCGCACGATGCCAAGCCCGAGCGGAACAGCGAGCGCATACAACAGCCGCCGGGCCGCCGTCATGCGGCGTCCCGAGCGGGTAAGCCTGCGATACACGGTATTGCGCAGGCCGCCGTCTTGGCCGGAGTCCGTCATGCTGTGCGTTTCAGGCGCGCGAGCGGCGCGCTGCTAAGGGATGACGCCAGTATAGTAAGCTAGCGCTCTTTCTTGCAGTTGCCCGCATGACCGCAAGCGAGGTCTCCAAAGCCCGCCCGCCTGAGCCCGACATCCAGTTCGACATCGGTTCCACGGAAGACTCTCTGGAGCGGATGCGCGAGCTCTTTGCCCGCTACGGCGACATTTACCGCGTGTACGCGCCGGGGCGTAAATCCTACACCTACGTCATCAATCATCCCGACGACGTGAAGCGCGTGCTCGTCACCAACCACAAGAACTATACGAAGGGCGTCGGTCTTGATCGGGTCAAGATTCTCCTCGGCAACGGCATCATGACGAGTGAGGGGAAGCTCTGGCGCCGGCAGCGCCACATGATGCAGCCGCTGTTTCATCGCCGCGTGATTACCAAGTTTGCCCGCGTCATCGATGTCGCCAATGACGGCTGCATCGCGCGCTGGGAAGCGCAGGCCGCGCGCGACGAAAAAGTCAATGTCACGGATGACATGAGTGAATTGACTCTCGATATCGTGCTGCGCGCCGTCTTTGGACGTGATCTTGATCGGCTCTGCGCCGAGTCCGGCGGCAATCCCTTTGCGGTCGTGACGAAGGAGCCGGCGCGCAATCTGCAGTTTGCCTATAAATTCCGCTCGCTCGGCAAGCTCGTGGCCGCGCTCATGCAGCGACGCGCGGCTCACGCCGAGGAACACATCGACTTCCTCGCCATGCTGATGAGTGCGCGCGACAAGGAGAGCGGCGCTGCCATGAGCGAGCGCGAGCTGATTGATGAAGTCATGACACTCGTGGTTGCCGGCCACGAAACAACGGCGAGCGCGCTCAACTGGACCTGGTATCTGTTAGCGACGCATCCGGAGGTCGAAGCACGTCTGCACGCCGAGATCGACGCGGCGCCTGCCACATCCGCCCCCAGCCTTGCGCAGATGGAAGCTCTTCCGTATGCGCAGCAGGTGGTGAACGAGGCGCTGCGGCTGTATCCCCCCGGTTGGCTCCTGTCGCGCCGCGCGCGTGCTGCCGATGTGCTCGCGGGATTTGCTATCCCGGCGGGCGCGGATGTGCTCTTAAGTCCGTATCTGCTGCACCGCCATCCGCGCTTCTGGTCAGACCCCGATGCTTTCCGGCCTGAGCGCTTCGCAGCGGAAAACGAAGCCGAGCGGCCGCGCTTCGCCTACATGCCCTTCGCTGCCGGACCGCGCCACTGTATCGGGGAAACATTTGCGCTCTATGAGATGCTCATGCATCTTTATAAGGTCGCGCGCCGCTACCGCCTGAGCTATCTGCCCACCGAGCCCGTGGAGCTTGAGGCGCAGATCAATCTGCGCACCAAGAAGCCGCTCTACATGAGGCTCGAACGCCGCTGATGTTCACCGCCACGACACTCATTGAGCTCATTGAAGCGAACCGCAAAGTCCCGCGCAGCGTCACCTATCTGGAAGGCGACGGCGCGGAGCGCAGCGTGTCTTTCGCCGAGCTCTATGAACGCGCCTTGGGCATCCTGCATCACTTGCAGCGCCTCGGCGCGCGCCGCGGCGACAAGCTCATCCTGTTCCTCGGCAGCAATGAACCCTTCATCGACGCCTTCTGGGCCGCGGTGGTGGGCGGCATCATTCCGGTGCCTATTGCGCCGGGCATCAGCGACGAGCATCGCCACAAATTGCTGCGCGTCGCACGAAAGCTCGGCAGTCCCTACATCTACACCGACCGCAAAGCTCTTGAGCGCATCGCATCGTTCGCGCACAGCGTCGGTGAGGAGAAGTTCTTTGCAACGCTGCGCGCGCGTGCTTTTGTCGTCGACGAGCTTGACGACATCTCGCGCGCCGGCAACACGGTGCGTGCGCAGCCGAGCGACGTCGCCTTCATCCAGTTCTCCTCGGGGTCGACCAGCGAACCCAAAGGCGTGGTGCTGACGCACGACAACATTCTTGCAAACGCCCGCGGCTCGACCGAGATGGCGCACTTTACCGAAGACGACGTCAGTGTCTCGTGGATGCCGCTCACGCACGACATGGGTTTGATCGGCTTTCACGTCTTTATGTTCGCCAATCGAGTGCATAGCCACCTGATGCCGACCGAGCTCTTCGTGCGTCGGCCTCTGCTGTGGCTCACGTTCGCGTCGCGCAAGCGCGCAAGCGTTCTATGCTCGCCAAATTTTGGCTACCGGCATTATTTGAAAGTCTTGGGCGAGCGCGCGGTTGCCGACCTGAACCTCGATCTGTCGTCGGTGCGCCTCATCTTCAATGGCGCAGAGCCCATCTCCGTCGAGCTGTGCGAGGAGTTCCTGACGCGCCTTGCGCCCGCGAAGCTGGCACGCACGGCGATGTTCCCCGTATACGGGCTTGCCGAAGCCTCGCTCGCCGTGAGCTTCCCGCCGGTCGGTAACGAGGTGCAGGCGATCAGCTTGAACCGGCACCGCATGACGGTAGGGACCCAGGCCGAGCTCGTTGCGCGCAGCGCTCTCGACGCGGTCGCACTGGTCAGCGTCGGCCGCGCCATTCCCTATTGCCGCTTGCGCGTCGCGGGCGCTGATGATCACGCGCTGCCTGAGGGACAGATCGGCCACATCCATATTGGCGGCGACAATGTCACCCGGGGCTATTACGAGAACCCTGAAGCCAACGCCGAGGCGCTTACTGCCGATGGCTGGCTGCGCACCGGGGATCTCGGGCTCATACACGCGGGCGAGCTCTATATTTCAGGCCGCGCAAAAGAGATTATTTTCATCAATGGTCAGAACTACTATCCGCACGACCTCGAGGCGATCGCGCAGCGCGCCGCGGGGCTCGACCTGGGTAAGGTCGTGGTTGCCGGTGCGCGTCGCAGCGGTGCGCAGACCGATGAACTCGTCGCTTTCGTTTTGCATCGCGGCGAGCTTGCCGACTTCCTGCCGCTTGCGACCCAGGTCGCGCGCCTCATCAATGAGCACGCCGGCCTTGAGGTCGCCCAGGTTGTGCCGGTCAAGCGCATCGCAAAGACTACGAGCGGCAAGATCCAGCGGCATCTGCTTGAGGAAAGCTACGTCTCGGGGGAGTTCGATGCCGAGCTTGCCGAGCTTGCCCGGCTGCGCGAAGCGCAGCGCGGCGATGCCACGCAGTCACGCACCCAAATCGAGGAGCAGCTGCAGGTGATCTGCAATGCTGCGCTTGAGGGCAAGCGCGTCGGCATCGATGACAACCTCTTTGAGCTTGGAGCGAGCTCGTTGAAGCTCATTGAAATCCACGAGCAGATCGACCATGTCTATCCGGGCGAGATCGATCTTACCGAGCTCTTTGACTTCCCCACGATCGGCGAGCTCGCGCGCCACCTGGAGACGAAGCTTGAACACGCGCGCACGGCCAAGTTGGCGCCTTCCGGTGCTGGGGTTTTATAATGGCTGGCATGTCCGAACACTCCGCAACGGCCTTAAGCGCAATAGCCTGTGGGCAAAAGCTCTCGCTATTGGGCATCCGGCCCACAAGCCCGCGGGTGCGGATCGCAACATTGCTCTTTGCTGCACCGCAGCATCTGTCCGCCGAGCAGATCATGGCAAACCTCGCGGCAAGCGGCCGGCGAGTGTCCAAAGCGACCGTGTACAACACGCTCAAGATCTTCGCCGCCTCCGGCATCATTCGTCAGCTCACGATCGATGACTCACGCGCCTGGTACGACTCGAATATGGGCGCGCACTACCATTTCCATGACGCCGAAAGCGGTGCGCTCATTGACGTGCCCGTGCCCGAGGTTGAGTTCAGCCGTCTCCCGCCAACGCCGCACGGCATGGAAGTCGAGAGCATTGATCTTGTGATCCGGCTGCGAAAAAAACGCTAGACTCCGCGCCTTCACGCGCACCGTGCCGGCTTAGCTCAGCTGGTAGAGCACATCATTCGTAATGATGGGGTCGCAGGTTCGATTCCTGCAG
>DAITPA010000066.1:0-8390 GCA_036833805.1 Steroidobacteraceae bacterium
ACAGCATAGAGCTGTGGTTCAAATAGCGCGGCAGACGCCCACCAGAGTCGAAGTGGCCGAGCCGCTGCCCATCTGCTATTTGAACGGCGAGTATCTGCCGTTCGAGGCCGCGCGCGTCTCGCCTTTTGACCGCGGCTTTCTCTTTGGCGACGGCGTCTATGAGGTGATGCCGGTGTACGCGGGCCGCCCGTTTCGTCTTGCCGCGCACACAGCTCGCCTGACGAGAAGTCTTGCCGCGATCCGCATGGAGGATCCGCATACGAAAGACGAGTGGCGCGGCATCATTGCAAGCCTGCTCGAGAAGAATGGCAGCCAGGATCAATCCCTGTACTGGCAGGTCACGCGCGGCGCCGAACGCGGCAGGAATCACGCGCCGCTACCCAAGCTGCCGCGCACTGTGTTCATGTTCAGCACGCCGCTCGCGCTGCCAACGGCGGAAGTGCGCGAGCGCGGCGTCGCCTGCATCACCACGCTGGACACCCGGTGGGCGCGCTGCGACATCAAATCGACGGCCCTGCTTGCCAATATTCTTCTGCGTGAACTTTCCGTGGAGGCGAACGCCGCCGAGACCATCATGCTGCGCGACGGCCAGCTCACAGAGGGCTCCTCATCGGCCGTGCACGTCGTTATAGAAGCAGAGCTGCGCAGCCCCGAGCAATCGCCGCAGATCCTTGCGGGCACTACCCGCAGCGTCGTCGAGGAGCTCGCCGCGCGCGCCGGGATTGCGCATCGGGCAATGCCGATAACCGCGGCGCAACTGCGCACTGCGGATGAGATTTGGATCTCCTCCGCGCTGCGCGAGATCCTGCCCGTCACGTTCCTCGATGGCGCCCCGGTCGGCGCCGGCAGGCCGGGGCCCATCTGGCGGCGTCTGTACAATGAACTGCAGCACTATAAACGCGAGCTTTCCGGACAGCCATGGTGAATGACAAGCCGCTTTTAAACTTCCCGACCGATTATCCGATCAAAGTCATTGGCCGCCCGTCAGCCGAGTTCCGCGCGCGCATCCACGCCATCGTGCTGCGCCACGTGCCCGTGCTCGAGGCGAGTCACGTCACTGAGCACCTCAGCAAAAATGGCAACTATCTGTCGATCTCCTACGCCATTCGCGCCGAGAGCCGCGAGCAGGTGAGCGCGCTCGCCGCCGATCTCACCGCCTGCCCGGAAGTGCTGCTCGTGATTTAACGCGAAAGTTGCGACAGCCGCTCGACGTTGAATTAACAAAATGCGGGCGACCCAGCGCGCGCTACGATGCGCGAGCGGCTTTATAACCGCTCTGTTACCGTTTGCGAATGACGCCGCGGCCCCGCCCCCGGTAGCATGGGTTGCCCGAGCCAGCGACACTAAGGCCCCATGTCGATCACCCTCGATCAAGTCACCAAACGCTATCAAGGCGCGCCCGTCGTCAATGATGTCTCGATTGATATCGGCGACGGCGAGTTCTTCGTGCTCCTCGGGCCAAGCGGCAGCGGCAAGAGCACGCTGCTGCGCGCCATCGCAGGTCTCACGGCCGTCGATCACGGCCGCATCTCGCTGCACGGCCGCGACGTCACGCACATCTCCGCTCGCAAGCGCGACGTCGGTCTCGTATTCCAGAATTACGCGCTGTTTCGCCACATGACGGTCGCGGACAACATCGAATTCGCATTGCGGGTGCGGCGCATGCGCGCCAAGGCACGGCGTGAACGCCGCCGTGAGCTGTTACGGCTCGTCGCGCTTGAGGGTTTGGATGAGCGCCTGCCGGCGCAGCTCTCCGGCGGCCAGCAGCAGCGCGTCGCCGTGGCGCGAGCATTGGCGCATAAGCCTGAAGTGCTGCTCCTCGATGAGCCGTTCGGCGCGCTCGATGCCAAGATCCGCGAAGAGCTGCGCCGTACGATCCGCCAGGTGCAGCGCGAGCTTGGGATCACAACGGTGCTCGTCACGCATGATCAGGAGGAAGCCTTTGCGCTGGCCGATCGGATTGGCGTGATGAATCTCGGGCGCCTGCTTGAGATCGGCAGGCCGGTCGAGTTGTACGCGCGCCCTGCGACGCGGTTCGTCGCGACGTTTCTCGGCGCCGCGAATCTCTTGCTCGCGCGGCAGACGAAGGGCGGCATCCTTTTTGGCTCGGTCGGCGTCGATGCAGCGCTCGCGGAGGTGGCACAAAGCGCCCGCGAACACGAGGTCGTGGCCGTCATCCGGCCCGAGGAAATTGAGCTCGCGCCGACGCGCGCCGGGCTTGCGTCAAACTACCTCGCCGAAGGCGTTGCTGAGGAAGTCGCATTCACCGGCGCACTCGAGCGCCTGCGTATTCGCTTAAGCGCCGGTGCGAGCGAAGCGCAGCTCGCGCGCGCGCCGAACAGCGACCATGACACGCTCCTTGAAGTCACTCGCAGCCAGCACGAACAGCGCGCCTTCGGTGTAACTCCGGGCCAGAAGCTCGCCATCGGCGTACGCCGCATTCACGTGTTACCGACGCCGCTGTCGAGCTTCACAGCCTTTGCGGCAAGCGCTGCGCAGGCGACCGAGCTGAGTGTGCATCCGCTGCTCGTCGAGCTCGCGACGCGCATGAAGACGCGGGTCACGGCGCGCGTGACCGAAGCTGACGGGGCCGTCACGGGCGCCGCGGTGATTGCCGCCACGAGCGATGCCGTCGGTCAGATCGAGTGGCTTCTGAAAGAGGGCGCCGAGGAAGTGCTGGTGCTGCCACAAGGCGCGCGCGCGCCGCAGCGCGTGCTCATTCACTGGGCCGATGAGGCTGCGCGCCGCACGACGCTCGCGGTCGCGGCAAGCCTCCTGCGGCACGTGGCGGCCGAAGGCATTTACGTCGGAATCCTTCCGGACAGCACGCCGGATGGCCAGCGGCCGCAGGGCATGCGCGCGCTGCTCGACGCGCGCTCCGAAGCGCAGGCCATGCACGGACTTGAGATGCGCACCGAGTTGCGCTTCGGAGAAGTGGCGGAGGAACTCGCGCGGCGGCTCGCCGAAGCGCCTGATCAGATTCTGATTCTCGGCATTTCCGAGAGCACCGGCCTCGCCACCCGCTTTCGTGCGCTGTTCGGCGCCAAACCGCGCTGGCCGGTGCTGGTCGTGTACCGCGCAGCCGAAGGGCGCGCGTGAAGCCGCTGCGTCAGCCGAGCGTACTGCCCGGGTTCGGGCTGACCTTCGGATTCACCACGTTCTTTCTATCCGGCATCGTCCTCCTGCCGCTCGCCGCACTCGTCTTGATGACGGCTTCGATGTCGTGGCACGAGTTCCTGCACGTCATCTTGAACCCGCGCGCCGTCGGCTCGTACCGGCTGTCATTCGGTGCTTCACTGCTCGCGGCATCAATCAATCTAATATTCGGATTCATCATCGCATGGACGCTGGTGCGCTATGAGTTTCCAGGGCGCAAGATCATCGACGCCCTGATTGACATGCCATTTGCCTTGCCGACGGCGGTTTCCGGCATCGCGCTTACTACGGTGTTCGCTCAGAACGGCTGGATCGGCCGTTACCTTGAACCGTTAGGCATCAAAGTGGCGTACACCTGGATCGGCGTAACCGTGGCACTGACGCTCATCGGCATGCCCTTCGTCGTGCGCTCGGTGCAGCCGGCGCTGCAGGAGGTGCAGCGTGATCTTGAGGATGCGGCCGAGACCCTGGGCGCCGGCCGCTTGTACGTCTTTCGACGCATCATCCTGCCGACTGTGCTGCCTGCGCTGCTTACCGGCTTCACGCTCGCTTTCGCACGTGCGGTGGGCGAATACGGCTCGGTGATTTTCATATCGGGCAATCTGCCTATGAAAACAGAGATCACACCGCTGCTGATCGTGATCCGGCTCGAGGAATTTGACTATCACGGCGCCGCGGCGCTCGGCTTTGTCATGCTGGTCATCTCCTTTGTGATGCTCTTGACCATCAATCTGCTGCAAGCGTGGGGACGGCGGCGCTTGGTCGCCACGGGACGTTAGTGAACGCCGAGGCCATATCAGTCGTCGCTGAGATTGCGACGCGCCCGGGTCGCGACACGGTGGTGGGTGCCGCAGTGCGCTGGGCATTCATCACGGTGTCGCTGGTGTTTCTTGCGGCTTTACTGTTTGCGCCGCTTGCGACCGTGATCGCGATGGCGCTCGCCAAGGGCGTCGGCGCGTATCTTGCAAGCTTCCTCGACAAGGATACGGGAGCGGCCATCCGTCTCACCCTTATCACCGCGCTCGTCGTCGTACCGATCAATACGGTGTTTGGGCTGTGTGCCGCCTGGGCTATCGCCAAATTCGAGTTTCAGGGGAAAAGCTTCCTCATCACGCTCATTGATCTGCCGCTTGCCGTGTCGCCGGTAATCTCCGGCATGGTCTACGTGCTGCTCTTTGGCCTGCAGGGCTGGTTCGGAGCCTGGCTGCAGGAGCGTGACATCAGCATCATCTTCGCGCTGCCGGGCATCATACTTGCAACCATGTTCGTGACTTTCCCATACGTGGCGCGCGAGCTCATTCCTCTCATGCAGCAGCTCGGCAACGACGAGGAGGAAGCCGCGATCACGCTCGGCGCAGGCGGCTGGCTCACGTTCTTCCGCATCACGCTGCCGAAAGTGCGCTGGGGGCTGTTGTACGGCATCATCCTCTGCAATGCGCGCGCCATGGGTGAGTTCGGCGCAGTCTCCGTCGTCTCGGGCCATATCCGGGGCCTCACGAACACGATGCCTTTGCATATCGAGATTCTCTACAATGAGTACAACTTTGTGGGCGCATTCGCGGTCGCATCGCTGCTTATGTTGCTCGCGGTCGCAACGCTCGTTGTGAAGACGCTCGTTGAACGCACTGGTTACCGGCGGCGGCGTTAGCAGCATGCTCGAGCGCGCACGCCAGCTATTGCTGCGGCTCAAGTTCGATCCTGCGAAGACGGGCCTCGGCTGGTGGCTCGCCGCCATCAATGTCGCAATCGTTCTGCTGGTGGTCGGCGGCATTTCGTTCTCCGCCATCGGCAAGCTGCGCGAGCTCGCCGACGAGCAGGGCAAGGCGCGGGTTCAGCTCGCAGCAGCGATGGCGCGCGAGGACTTGAGGAGACTGGGCGAAGATGCTGTCACCGCGGCGCACGTGCTCGCCGACCGGCCGACTTTGCAGCGCCTCGTGTCCGCGGAGACCACAGACGCGCTCGCTTTGTTCTTGCGGCGCTTCTGCCAGACGGAGGCCATCAGCGCCTGCGCAGTGCTGCAGGGTACGCAACTTGTGGCGCAGGCCGGGCAGTCCCTGCCGTGGAACGACATCGTGACGGCGAGCGCCGAGCAGGGTGAGAGTTTTCTTGCATCCCCCGCAGGAGCTCCATTTGCGGTCGTCGGAGCGGTTGCAAGCTTCGGCGAGGGCAAAGCGACCCGCGTCTTCATCGTGCGCTTCCTCGATGCGCAGCTCGCAAAAAACTTAAGCGCACACGTAGGCCTGCAAATCCGTGTGCTCAACTATAGAAGCTTTGCAGGCGCGCCCGTTGATGCGTTTACGTCCCTGCATTCGGTGGGGCTTGCGGACGGCCACTCGGCGGTGCAACGGATCAATCTCTTGAACCTGTACGCTGCAAGCGTTCCGGTGTTCGCATCGACCGGCGAGGCGATTGCGCTCATCGAAACTCGTCTGCCTGCGGCGACCATCGACCAGGCCGCAAACCACCTTGCACGGCGCCTGCAGGTGACGGCATTCCTCCTCGCGCTGGTCGCGGTGCTCACCGGCATTTTCCTTGGCCAATGGGTCGCTGCACCCGTGCGCGCGCTCACCGCGGCGGCGGTGCGTCTGGGTCAAGGGGATTTTTCCACTTCAATACCTCCGGGCGGCGCCGCCGAAGTCGGCACCCTCGCACGCACGATGGAGGACATGCGACGCAATCTCGTGGATTTGACGAGCACTCTGCGGCGCCGCGAGGCCGAAGCCCAGGCGGTGCTCTCCGGCATCGTCGAAGGCGTGTACGCGGTCGATAAAAACCGCGCAATCCGCTATCTGAATCCGCAGGCTGCGCGCCTTCTCAATGTCGACACGGGCACGGCCATCGGGCGCTTCTGCGGCGACGTGTTGAAACCGTCCAATGTCAATGGTCTGCGCCCCTGCGACATTGCCTGCCCGATTCTGCAGGCGCGCACCGACGGCACGGCGCAGTCCGTCGAGCGGCTGCAAACGACCGCTGGCTCGGCACGCACGACGGTCATTGCAAGCTCCGCGATGGTCGATGGGCTGCAGGTGCAGGTGCTTCGAGATGAAACCGAGCTTGAGGCCGTGCGCCGTGCGCGCGACACGGTGCTCGCCAACATCTCGCACGAGTTTCGCACGCCGCTCGCCGCGCAGCTTGCCTCGATTGAACTCTTGCGCGACGGGCTCACAACTTTGCCTGCGGAGCAGCGCGCTGCACTTGTGCAGTCGCTCGAGCGCGGCACGGTGCGCCTCACGCAACTCATCGACAATCTGCTCGAGAGCACCCGCATTGAGTCGGGACAATTGTCCATCCGCCATCAGAGTGTAGCGCTGGCGGAAGTCGTGGAAGACGCGCGCGCACTCGTCGGCTCGCTACTCGTGCTGCGCGGCCAGCCATTGGAGGTCTCCGTGCCTGACGATTTGCCACTCGTCAACGGCGACGCCACACGCTTGACGCAGGTGTTCGTGAACCTGCTTGCGAATGCGAGCAAGTTCGCGCCGGAGGGCAGCGTCATACGGGTAGGCGCGAGACAAAACGACGCGCGCGTCGTCGCCTGGGTTGAAGATGAGGGTCCGGGTGTGCCCGATGCGGCCGGCGCAACGATCTTCGAGCGCTTCCGCCGCGGCCCGGAGGAGGAGCCTGAGCCGGGCGGCCTGGGGTTGGGTCTATGGATCGTGAAATCCATCATCGACCGGCACGGCGGCACGATCGCGGCCGAGCGTACCAGCGACCAGTGCACCCGCTTCAGCATTACGCTGCCTGCGGAAGCGCCCGAATGAAAATCCTGATCGCCGATGATGATCGCGATTTACTCGTGCTCATCGCCTTCACGCTCACGCAGGCAGGCTACCTCGTCGTGCGCGCGGCTGACGGCCAAACTGCACTACGCGCTTTCGACGCCGAGGCGCCGGATTTCGTGGTCCTCGATATCAACATGCCTGGAGCGAGCGGTTTTCAGGTGTGCGAGGCAATCCGCACCAAGTCACGCGTGCCGATCATGATGCTCACCGTACGTGGCGAGGAAGAAGATCTCGTGCAGGCGCTGGAGCTCGGCGCCGATGACTTCCTGACGAAGCCCTTCAGTCCCCGTACTCTTCTCGCGCGGATCAAAGCGCTCGTGCGCCGCGCCGGAATTGAAAGTTCCGCGCCGCTCATCGCCGGCCGAGTGAGACTCGACCCGGAAGAGCATTCGGTCACGATCGACGGTCGTGTGCCGGTACGCCTTACCAAACTTGAACTGCGCCTTCTGCAAATGCTGCTCAGCAATGCCGGCCGCAGCGTCAGATCCGAGCGGCTGCTGGCACAGGTCTGGGGACATCGCAATGCCGGCGATCGCCAACTCTTAAAGCAACTGGTGCACCGGCTGCGGCAGAAAATTGAAACCGATCCGGCCAACCCCGCCATTCTGCAGACAGCCGCGGGCTCAGGCTATAAGTTGATCGTGGAATAGTCCTGAAAACTCAATGCGCGTAGATCTGATCGAAGATCGCGCCTTCTGCAAAGTGCTCCTTCTTAACCTTCGGCCATCCACCGAAGTCTGCGATCGTCACGAGCTTAAGCTCGGGAAATTGCTTCGCATATTTTGCGGCTACTTGGGGATCACGCGGCCGGTAATAGTTTCTCGCGATAATCTCCTGGCCCTCAGCACTATAGAGATGCTCAAGATACGCCTGTGCGATTTCACGCGTGCCGCGTCGCAGGACGACTTTGTCGACGACGGCGACTGAGGGCTCCGCGAGCACGCTGATGGTCGGTACGACAATCTCAACTTTGTCCGCACCCACTTCCTTAATGGCAAGCTCGGCTTCGTTCTCCCAGGCAAGCAGCACATCGCCGATGCCGCGTTGCACGAAAGTCGTCGTCGCGCCGCGGGCACCGGTGTCGAGGACCGGAACGTTCTTGTAGAGCTTTTGGACGAAGACCTTCGCGGAGGCGTCGCTGCCGCCCGGCTGTTTGAGCGCCCAGCCCCAGGCAGCTAGATAATTCCAGCGCGCGCCGCCGGAGGTCTTCGGATTCGGCGTGATCACTTGGACTCCGGGCTTCACAAGATCGGCCCAGTCGCGAACGTTCTTTGGGTTGCCGTTGCGCACGAGAAACACGATTGTCGAAGTGTATGGCGCGCTGTTGTTAGGGAGGCGGCTCTGCCAGTTGAGCGGCAGAAGCTTCCCCTGCGTTGCAATGGCGTCGACGTCGCCCGCGAGCCCCAGCGTTACTACGTCCGCGGCGAGCCCATCAATGACCGAGCGCGCCTGCTT
>DAITPA010000067.1:0-8075 GCA_036833805.1 Steroidobacteraceae bacterium
ATATTGCTCATGGCCTCGGCGATATGCAGGAAGTGCTCGAAGAATTTCGTCGCGATGTCCTCGTTGACATGGTTGTGGCGTGCCAGCTCGAGTGCGATACGCATCAGATTGAGCGCATACATCGCCATCCAGCTTGTGCCATCCGCCTGATCGATGTGTCCGCCGGTAGGCAGCTCCGCGCTGCGGTCAAAGACGCCAATATTGTCGAGGCCGAGAAAACCGCCCTGAAACACGTTGCGTCCTTCGGGGTCCTTGCGATTCACCCACCAGGTGAAATTCAGCATGAGCTTGTGGAACACGCGCTCGAGAAACTCGAGATCGCCTTTGCCGCCGCTGTGCTTGCGGTCGATCTGGAACACTCGCACCGTGGCCCAGGCGTGTACCGGAGGATTGACGTCACCGAACGCCCACTCATAGGCGGGAATCTGCCCGTTCGGATGCATGTACCACTCGCGCGTCAGGAGCAAGAGCTGCTCCTTCGCGAACTGCGCATCCAGATGCGCAAGCGCAATGCAGTGGAACGCGAGATCCCAGGAGGCGTACCACGGGTATTCCCATTTATCGGGCATCGAGATGATGTCCGCATTGTTAAGATGCACCCAATCGCGATTGCGTCCGCGTTTGCGCTCGGCGGCGGGTGCAACGTGGCCAGGGTCGCCTGCGAGCCACAGCGGCACGTCAAAATTGAAGAATTGCTTGCTCCAGATCATGCCGGCAAAGGCCTGACGCTGCACGGCGCGCGCATCGTCGCTGTCCATGCCTTCCTGCAGATGCGCATAGAATTCATCGGCCTCGCCGATGCGCTGTTTGAATATCTGCGCGAAATCGCTAAAAGCCCTGGCCGCTGCGTGCTTCGTGAGTCGCAGGCGCAGCTGCGCGTGGCTGCGCGCAGGCACGTTGAGCTCATACCAAACCGCGGCCTTGGTGCCTTCCTCACGCGGATTAACCGCCTGCGTGCGGCCATGCACGACGCGTTCGTGAAAGGCATCCTTCCAGTAGCCGCTCTTATCGCCCTGTCCCCACAGGCGCGCCGCGTTTGACTCATTGTCGGTAAAGAGCCTGCCGACAGGCGCACCGTGCGCGTGCAGATAGTAAGTGCCGAGCTCAGCGTGCGTGGCCTCGATGGTGCCCTGTGCACCGACGCGCATCGATGGCCGTGCGCCGCCTGGTTTCCAGCTCCAGGTATTGCGAAACCACAGTTGCGGCAGGACGTGCAGCGGCGCGGCATCGGCTCCGCGATTGAATACCGTCACCTGCATGAGGATGTCGTCCGGCGCGGCCTGCGCGTACTCGACGAACACGTCGAAATAGCGCTCTTCGTCGAGCACGCCGGTGTCCAAAAGCTCGTATTCCGGCTGCCCGATGCCGCGCGCGCGGTTCTCGGCGACCAGACGCGCATAAGGAAATTCGCCCTGCGGATACTTGTAGAGCATCTTCAGATACGAGTGCGTGGGGGTTGCGTCGAGGTAGTAGTAGAGCTCCTTCACGTCCTCGCCGTGATTGCCTTCGCTGTTCGTCAGGCCAAAGAGGCGCTCTTTGAGAATCGGATCGCGTGTATTCCAGAGCGCAACCCCCAGGCACAGGCGCTGCTGATCATCCGCAAAACCTGCGATACCGTCTTCGCCCCAACGGTAGGCGCGACTCCTCGCGTGGTCGTGCGGGAAATACTCCCAGGCAGTGCCCTCCCGGCTGTAGTCCTCGCGCACCGTGCCCCACTGGCGCTCGGACAGATACGGGCCCCACTTCTTCCAGCCTGACCCGGGTGCCGACGGTTCGGCGAGGCGTGCTTGCTCGGCGCTCAACTTCGTCATTCGACACCGGGCGCCGCTGCGTGGCGTGTGAGCGCATGCCAGGCGGACAGGGTCTGCGCGACACTCCAGGCCTGCGCGAAAGCACCGCGCGGCGCGTGCGGCGCATCACCGTCAAATATTTCGCCGATTGTTCCGAGACAGCCCTCGGCAAGATGCGGCGCAAGTCCCGCAAGGAGGCTTAAGGCGTAGTTGACGTCCTGATAGACCCGGTGATGCGCGAGGGCGAAGGGCCCGAGGAGCCAGGCCCACACGGTTCCCTGGTGATAGGCGGCATCACGCGTTTCGGGTCCGCCCTGATACGCGCCCACGTAGCGCGGATCACCGGTCGCGAGAGTCCGTAGACCGACGGGCGTCAGCAGCTCGCGCCCGCAGGCATCGACGACGGCACGCGCGCGGCGCGCATCGAGGAGCTTCGTTCCGAGTGACACTGCCAGGATCTGGTTGGGACGCAGACTCGCATCCACGTGCCGGCCGCGCGTGTCGAGCTCGCCTTCGGGCGTGTCGACGACGTCGTAGAGATAGCCGCGCGCTTCACACCAGAAAGCGTGGGCAAAGGCGCGCGCGACCTGCGCCGCGTTGCGCTCGAATTCTTTCGCGACGCGCTGTTCGCTCAGGATCTGCGCCCACCGGGCCATGCTCGCGAGCGCAAAATGCCACAGCGCATTGATCTCGACGGGCTTGCCGATGCGCGGCGTAATCACGCGATCACCGACCTTGGCATCCATCCAGGTGAGCTGTCCTCCCACTTCGCCCGCGCGCAACAGGCCATCCTCCTTGTCCACTTTGATTCCAAAGCGGGTGCCGCGCCGATGCCATTCGATGAGATCGAGCAACACCGGAAACAGATCACGCAGGAGCTCGTGATCGCCGCTTGCTTCGACGTAGGCGCTGACTGCGTGGAAATACCACAAGGTTGCATCGACCGTGTTGTATTCGGGCGCTGCGCCCTGGTCGGGAAAGCGGTTGGGCAGCATGCCCTCGCTTGCGTAGGCCGCATAAGTGCGCAGGATGGAAGCTGCGGCGGCGCTGCGCTGCGTCGCAAGCGTCAGACCCGGCAGCGCAATCATCGTGTCGCGTCCCCAGTCAGTGAACCACGGGTAGCCGGCGATGACGGTCGTACCGGAGGCTTTATCGTCGGCCGCAGCGCGTGTCACGACGAATTGATCCGCCGCCAAGGTGAGCTCGCGGATCCACGCTGGAACCGATGCAGGCACCTGCGCGAGGAGCGACTGGCGGCGACTCATTTCTTCGGCCAATGCTGCCGGTGCGGGCGTCGGCAGCGCACTTTCAGCGGTCGCGATCCAAGTCACGGTCTCGTTCGGCGCAAGGCGTGCCTGAAAGGTTCCCGGTCGGAACAGATCCTCCAGCGCATCGAGCCCGCGCTCTGCTTCGATGCGATGGTGGAAACGCCAGTACCATTCTGCGCCTGCTACGAATTTGCCGCGATCGATGAGGAGGCGATAAGGACGCGCAGCGGCAGACGCGGTCACGCGACAGCCGCGTGCTTCGCCAGCGACATCGAGGGACCAGCCGCCTTGGGTGTACACGTGATAATCGCGATAGGTACACAACGGCAGCAGCGACAGATCGAGGTTCTGCGAAGCATGCACAAGAGTGAAGCTCACGTAGGTCGTGTTGCGGCCATGGGCCATCCAGATGCGCTGCTCAAGCCGCGCGGCGGCGAGCGCGTAGGTCCAAACGGGTATCCCGTCCTCCAAGTGAAATGCTGCCAAGCGCGCGTAACCGTGTGGCGACATGGTCCCGTCGCCGTACTCATTGCACGCAAGCTCGAACGGCTTGCCTTGGTAGTGTGCGGTGGCGTCGAGTTTCGCGACCATGAGCGTGCGCTCGACGGGCGGCGCCAGGGCGGCAACCAGGAGACCGTGATAGCGGCGCGTATTAGCCTGGGCGACCGTGCCGCACGCAAAGCCGCCGAGCCCGTTGGTCACGAGCCACTCGCGTGCGAGCGCACCGTCCCGCTCGACGAAGTCCGCTCGCGGTAAGGTCAGTTGATCCAAAGAACGTTCCCCCGACATGCTGTGAGCGCATCGACGCAGCGTCCGTGGCTGAAGAGACCGCCGTGCCACAGCGGTTATTTCGTCGCGCTCACCGCGAGCGGCGATCTGGGCCGCCCACCCATTGACCCTATCACGGTCAGGCCCTTAAGTCGCATCGCCTCGTGAAGCCGCGATGGCCCGCGCTCGCAGCCTCGCGATCAAGCGCGAAAAGCTCTCCCCTCTAAGTGGATTGCATTGATACGCTCGCGCGCATTAGCGCGGCCGCGTGCTCGCGCTCAAGTTCCCGGATAGCTCTTGTAGCGTCGCACCGGTCAGGACGCCGAGCGTCACGAAATGCCTGAGTGCGGAACCTAAGTCATAGGCAGCATCAGCGTTCTGTGCGGCGTCAAGCGCCGCGCCCAGGGTCAAATCGTCTGCGAGTGCCGCAAGCAGCGCAAAGGAAGCGGCGCTCAAGAGATGAAACTGCACGACGTGCGCAGGACGCAGCAGGAGCACGCGGGCCCGCCCGCTCGCAAGGTCGATGCTCTCGGTGGCCGCCGAGCTTCCCTCATTGGCGCGCCAGATGTCGAGGACCGGATACGCGGATGAGAAGAGGCGGCACGCGGGATGAAACTCGAAGTGCAGCTGCGCGTAGTCGGCAGGATCAATATCTTGAAGCGCGCTGAGATCAAATGCCGGCGCTGCGGCCGCGGTCATCGATTCCTGATACGCCCATTCCAAAGCGGCAACATCAGAGAAGTACGCGTATGGGCTCTGACAAAACTTCTCGTGCAGAAAAGCTGCAAATGGTGCGCCGATGTGCTGCAGATCGCCGCTGCGCGAGCGGTGTTTGGCCTGGAATTCTCGCGCGAGGCTTTTGAAACAATTGCTGCCGACAAGTCGCTCGATGACCGGAAATGCAAGCGCAAGCGAGCGCTCAAAGGCCGCATGCAGCTGCGTGCGGTAGATGTCGAGCCGCGCGACAGGATCGATGCCGTCAGCGCGGATCGCGGCGCTGACAGGCGCGCCCGCTTCATCAAAGAGCGCCGCGGCGAAGCGCCGCTGCAGCTCATGCAGCGACGGCACGGCGCACCCGTAACAGTTCGTTGATCTTGTGGGTCTCGGCAATGAGAACATCGAGCGCCGGCAGATTCGTATCCCACTCGATGAGCGTCGGCACCGGCCCGAAACGCTCGAGCGCCGCGCCGTACAACTCCCAAACCGCGGCGCACACGGCAGTGCCATGCGTGTCAATCAGGACGTCACGCGCGCCGATGCGATGCACGCTGTGGCCGGCGAGGTGGATCTCATGCACCGCCTGTGATGGAATGAAATTCAGATATTGGTAGGGATCAAAGCCGTGATTTATCGCATTGACGTAGACGTTGTTGAGGTCGAGGAGGATGGCGCAGCCGGATTCGGCCGCGAGCGCGGCCAAGAACTCCCATTCCGTCATCGCGGAAGCGTTGAACTCGAGATAGCTTGATACGTTCTCCATCAGGATCTGTCGGCCGAGCACGTCCTGCACCGTGCGCACCCGCGCCGCTGTGTGGCGCACGGCTTCTTCGGTGTACGGCAGCGGCAAGAGCTCGTTCATGAAGCGCCCGTCGACCGATCCCCAGGCGAGGTGCTCGGACACCAGCATGGGTTTAAAGTCGCGCACCAGACGCGAAAGCTCGCCCAGATGCACAAAGTTGAGCCGGTCAGTGGAGCCGAGCGAGAGTCCGACGCCGTGCAGACTCAGCGGATAGAGCGCGCGCGCCTTCTCGAGAATCCCGCGCTGCATTCCGCCGCGAGCGAAGAAGTTCTCGCTGTGAACTTCCATAAAGCCGACCGCCGGCTGGCGCGCGAGAACTTCGCCATGGTGTTGCGTGCGAAGGCCGATGCCGCACCAGTGGGTCAAACCGTCATACATCGGGATGCGCGGGTTTCAATGATCCTCCGACAATGCGCTCGCAGGTCCCTCTGGGAACGGCCAGCCACTCATCGGGGTTTGCGTCCGTTTTGGCAAGTCCCGCGCACACGTGCCCAGGCCCGGCACAATCGTTTTTGCCGGCTTTTGCAACGCCGTAGCACTTCTCGGTGGCCGGGTCGTCGGCGGCAGGCACGGCCGGTGCGCGTAACGCAAAGAGACTGCCGACTGCGGCTGCAAGCATGGCCGTCTTCGAATTCATCGCGGGCTCCCTAAAGTAATGTAGTGGTCGCTTTTTGCATGGTATTTCGCCGAAGGAACGTAAGCGAAGGGTGAGTCTAAGAAACAACAGGTCCATTGGATTAAAGGGCGAGGACAATCAATCACTTATTGCGTCGCAGCATCCGGATTGCGACAAACTGCGACTTATTTCCATCACATTGCCGCCTGATCGCGCAGCAATCGCGGTAAATCGCGACAGTGCAGTTGCACGGCCAGCGTGGTAATAAGAGTCTCCAAATAATAACAATGAAGCAGGTAGCACGGTATGCAGCTAGCGCGTTTATGGCGTCAGCATCTTGAAGCTGGTTATCCTCATGAGCTCACGGGTGTCGAAATCGCCGGCACCGACGCGCGCGCGCTCGATGCCGAAATCACCTCGTGTGTGAGCGCGCTACTCACCCATACGATGACGTTGGACGATCGCATCGAACGACGGCTCACGGAGATCAGCTCGGCGCTTACCAACAAGCAGGCTGCCGCAGATGCCCCGGTCGCCGAGTTCTGTGAGCGACTCAACTGTCTTGTCAGCGCGGTGCTGACCAAAACGCGCGCAGGACGGGACTAGTATCGCAAGGGGCGCCTGCGCCGCCGTCATCCTGAGCCCTGCGCAAGACCTCGCTGTTAACTACAAGAGCGGCACCAAGAGCAGCGCCACAATATTGATGATCTTGATCAAGGGGTTGATGGCGGGACCGGCGGTATCCTTATAGGGATCTCCAACCGTATCGCCGGTAATGGCTGCCTTGTGGGCGTCTGAGCCTTTGCCGCCGAAATGACCCTCCTCAATATATTTCTTGGCGTTATCCCAGGCGCCGCCGCCCGTTGTCATGGAGATCGCGACAAAAAATCCTGTGACGATGGTGCCGATCAAGAGTCCGCCGAGCGCCTTCACTCCGGCGCCGGGTCCCATGACGGCGTTCAGCACAAATACCAGAACGATGGGGACGAGAATCGGCAACAGGGACGGGATGATCATTTCGCGAATGGCCGCGCGTGTCAGAAGATCCACCGCTCTTGAATAGTCCGGCTTGGCGGTGCCGTCCATGATGCCCTTGATCTCGCGGAACTGGCGGCGCACTTCGTTCACGACGGCGCCCGCGGCGCGACCCACGGCCTCCATCGCCATGGCGCCGAAGAGATAGGGCACGAGACCGCCGATGAAGAGCCCGATGATCACGGCCGGATCCGACAGCGAGAAATCTACGAGCTTGCCCACGGCCTGCAGGTTGTGGGTGTAGTCGGCGAACAAGACGAGCGCGGCCAACGCCGCCGAGCCGATGGCGTAGCCCTTGGTCACCGCTTTGGTGGTGTTGCCGACCGCGTCCAGGGGATCCGTGATGTCACGCACCTGCTTCGGTAGCCCCGCCATCTCGGCGATGCCGCCGGCGTTGTCGGTGATAGGACCGTAGGCATCCAGAGCCACGATCATGCCGGTCATCGACAGCATCGCTGTTGCGGCAATGGCAATGCCGTACAAGCCGATGCCATGCTCCTCGCCCAAATGGTAGGACCCCCAAATGGCGGCACATACCGCGAGGACCGGCAGTGCGGTGGATTTCATGGAGATCCCGAGGCCCGCAATGATGTTGGTCGCGTGTCCGGTCTGCGATGCGGCTGCAATGCCGCGCACCGGCCCGTATTCGGTGGCGGTGTAGTACTCGGTGATCATCATGAGCGCGGCGGTCAAGCCAAGGCCAATGAGGGCGCAGCCGAACAGGGCGGAGGCCTGTGCCGGCATGAGCTTCTGCGTGATGAAGTAGAACAGCAGCGCCGATACGAGGCCTGAGACGATGACGCCCTTATAGAGCGCATTCATGATCTTGCCGCCATCGCGGGTCGATACGAAAAACGTGCCGATGATCGACGACACGATGGAGGCAGCGCCGAGCGCGAGCGGATAGATGATTGCCGCGAAGGCCGCATCGGCGCTTTGGTTGGCGAACAACAGCCCGCCCAGGAGCATGGTCGCGATGAGCGTGACTGCATAAGTTTCAAACAGGTCCGCCGCCATGCCGGCGCAGTCGCCGACATTGTCGCCGACGTTGTCGGCGATCACCGCGGGGTTGCGCGGGT
>DAITPA010000068.1:0-8019 GCA_036833805.1 Steroidobacteraceae bacterium
ATACGGCGTCGTTCGACGAGCCGGGCGACTTCCCGCCGCGCAAGCATATCTTTGTAGAGAGCCGGATCGCGTGGTTCAATATAGCGGACCAGCTGCCGATTGAACGGTAAGGTACCCGCCGGACCGAGCGCGCTATGAAGCTGCGCTCCTTAACCTGAAATGGCGCAGTCCTCGATTTCGCCACCGGTGCGCAGCGAGCCTACGAGCTGCGCCACGTTCGCAAAGCCGTGCGTGCGCAGATACTCTGCGATGCCCTGATTCAACTTCTTGCACACCATCGGGTCATAGAAGAGCGCCGTGCCGATGCCGACGGCGCTCGCGCCCGCAATCAGAAATTCAAGCGCATCCTTGACGGTCGTGATTCCTCCCTGGCCGATGATTGGCACGCGCTGCGCACGCGTCACCTCATAAACTTGGTGCACCTTGAGAAGCGCGATCGGCTTGATAGCCGGTCCCGACAGGCCGCCCTGAACATTGCCGATCACCGGACGGCGCGTGTCGATGTCGACCGCCATGCCCATCACCGTGTTGATGACTGCGAGCGCATCCGATCCAGCCTCGATGCAGCGTCGTGCGTTTTCGCGAATGTCCGTCTGATTGGGGGAGAGTTTGGTGATGATGGGCTTAGCAGTCACCGCGCGGCATGCTGCGACGACGCGTGCCGAGGTTTCCGGATAGTTGCCGAAGGCGACGCCGCCCTCCTTCACATTCGGACAGGATATGTTGATCTCGATCGCATCAATATTGGATTGATCGAAGCGCCGCGTGACTTCGACGTATTCTTCGATCGTTGAGCCGCAGACGTTGGCGATGAAGCGGGTCTCACTAAAATCGAGCTCGGGCAAAACCTTCCGCACCACATGATCGACGCCCGGGTTCTGCAGTCCGATGGCATTAAGCATTCCCGCGGGCGTCTCGAATACGCGGTGCGGCGCATTGCCGAGGCGCGGCTTCTGTGTTGTTCCCTTGAGCACGATGGCGCCGGCGTCGCGATTGCTGAAGCCTTCGATGCGCGTGTACTCCTCGCCGAAGCCGACGCAACCGGACAGAAGAACAATGGGCGAGGAGAAATCGAGTCCGCAGAACGAAAGCCGCAGAGGATTCCTGACATCAAGCGGGACGGCAGCCATGTGGCGCATTATCGCCGAATCACTGCCCCGAGACGATTCTAAGCTTGTTTCACATCATTCTCCTGCAGCCGCAGATCCCGCCGAACACCGGCAACATCATTCGGCTGTGCGCCAATACCGGCTGCTCGCTGCACCTCATTCGACCCTGCACCTTCGATTTGAGCCACAAGGGCGTGCGCCGCGCCGGCCTTGATTACGCCGAGCTCGCCCAGGTCGTCTTGCACGACAGTCTTGCGGTCTGTATCGCCGCCTTGCCCGGCGCGAGAGTGTTCAGCGTCGAGACCGATGGCACACGGCTCTACAGCGATGCGAGTTTCCAGCCCGGCGATGCGCTTCTTTATGGCTCGGAGACTCGCGGTTTGCCCGCCGCGGTCATTGTGCAGATCGCCGTTGAACGGCGCTTGCGGATTCCGATGCGCGCCGGCAACCGCAGCTTGAATCTTGGCAATGCAGTCGCGCTCGTCGTGTACGAAGCGTGGCGGCAGAACGGATTTACGTGAACGGATCGTCCGGCACTGTCGGCCGCGGGCAATTTGTCAGCGAGTCATGGCTTTGGTGGTTACAGCCTAAGTCACGGGTCTGCATCCTCAACAATCATCCAGGCGGATCTTCCCCGGAGAATCGGATTGCTGTCGCGCCGCTCACCGGTCCGATCGTCGCGCGATCGCTGACGTAGAGCTGCACCTTGCGCTCGAATCTAAGTTCGCCCTGCACGCTGGCGCCGGGTCCGATCACGATGCGCGGTACGCTACTTTCCCAATTGAACCAGCCGGACGAGGGCTTACGCCGCACCAGTATCCCGCCTTCGACGTGCGAATTACTCTTTAAGTTGATATCGCCGTTTACCGTGGTGATGCCGCCCGCCACATGGGCACTCGTCAGCACGATAGCGCCGTTCACGTTGCTGACGGCGCCTGCAACTTGTGCATCGGCGCGCATTGTGAGCGAGCCGTTGACGCTCGTGACTGTCTCATTGACATGTGTGCCAGTGCCGACGGTGATAGCACCATTGACCGTATGCAAAGACTCGACGGTCGCGTGATCGCCCACTTGAATGTCGCCGTTGACGGTGCGCGCGGCAGACACCGTCGCATCATTGTCGACGCGAATCGCGCCGTTGACGGTTGCGACGTCGCCGCTTTGCTTGCCCGCCGTGACGCGGATTGAGCCGTTGACAGTATTCGTATCAGTATCGCTCGCGGTGACATCGGCATTGGCCGGAGTGCTCTGGTCGGATGCGTTGACGCATCCAGTCGCGGTGAACAACGTAAGAACGGTAAGGGGCAGGAAGCGCCTCATACGGAATCTCCTAACATGCGGATAGCCTGACAGATTGAGCGCACGATAATTGAGTGCCCGCGACGAAGCGAGAGGCCGGCGCGACCGGATCACGGATCAAGCGCGCGCAGCGACTCGGATTGACTCGAGCGGCGAGCCTTTATGTCTCCGCGGGCAAGGGGCTTTATTCCGTCTCTGCCTTGACCGGACGGCTCATGAGACCGCGAACTACTTCAACCGCCGGCAGGTGCTCGTAGAGCACTTGATAGACCGCCTCGCACAGCGGCATCTTGACCTTGAGGCGCCGAGCAACCGCACGCGTGGCTTGAGCGGCGACAAAGCCTTCAACAATCTGGCCTATTTCTGCGAGCGCGACTTTGGGCGTCTTGCCCGTCGCGAGCAGCAACCCAAAGCGCCGGTTGCGTGATTGATCGTCGGTGCAGGTGAGGACCAGATCACCCAAGCCTGCAAGGCCCATGAAGGTATCGCGCTGCGCGCCGAGCGCAACGCCAAAACGCGTCATTTCCACCAGACCGCGTGTGATGAGAGCGACGCGGGTGTTCGCGCCGAAGTGCAGGCCGTCGGAAAGACCGGTTGCAACAGCCAGCACGTTCTTCACGGCGCCGCCCACTTCAACGCCGATGATGTCGGGCGACGTATAGGCGCGAAAATTCCCGACGGACAGGTCATAGGCGAGTGCAGTCGCGAACTCTGCATCGGGCGAGGCGATGGTCATCGCGCTCGGCAGGCCCGCGCCCACCTCGTGCGCGAAGGTCGGCCCCGACAGCACAGCGATCGAGCGCCCGGCGCCGAGTTCTTCGTGAGCGACCTCGTGCGGGAGCTGGCTCGTTGCAAGCTCGAAGCCCTTGGAGGCGAGCGCGAGGCGCATGCCGCGCTTCAGACGCGGAGCGATCGCGCGCAGCACGCTGCGCAGTGCATTGCTCGGCACGGCGACGAGGACGTCGAGTGCACCCTCGAGAGCTGCGCCGACGTCGGTCTCAACGCTCAAAGCTTGCGGGAATTCGGCCTGCGGCAGATAGCGGATGTTCCTGCGGGCTTGCGCCATGGCGTGCATCTGCGCCGGCTCGCGTCCCCACAGACGGGTACGCTTGCCGCCGCGCGCGAACTGGATGGCGAGCGCCGTACCCCACGACCCGGCGCCGAGGACGGCGATCGGCGCCTGGGGTTCCGGCTCGCTCAATTCTTCGGCACCGATCCGTTGGTCTCGCTGCGCGCCTGCAGCGCATCGAAGTTCACCGGCGGCAGCAGAAACTGCGGAAAGCCGCCCTGGGTCACGAGTTGCGAAACGGCCGCGCGCGCGTACGGAAAAAGGACGCTCGGGCAGATGCTGCCGACGGCCCGGTTGAGTTCGATGTCGGAGAGGTTGCGCATCATGAAAACGCCGGCCTGTTTCACCTCGACCAGAAAAACGGTGACCTCGTCGTGCTTCGCGGCGACCGTCACCGTGAGCACGACTTCGCGCAATTCGGGCGTGAGCCCGTTCACGACCGTATTCAGATCGAGACTGATCTGCGGATTCCAGTTGCCTTCGATGCGCGGACCATTGGGCGCCTCATACGAGCAGTCTTTCAGATAGACGCTCTGCAGGGCGAGCTGTGGCGCTATTGCCGCGTCGCGCACGTCGACCGCGCTCGGGCCATCGCCGCTTTGTTCATTCGTCGTCATGATGCATTCCTGGGGTTGATGAGTGGATCCAGCGTGCCGGATCCTTCGCGCGCCAAAAGCTCATCGGATCCGCCAACATGGATGTCGCCTATGAAGATCTGAGGAACAGTGCGGCGGCCGCAGCGCGCCAGCATTTCCGCGCGCGCCTCGGGTCGCGCATCAATATCGATTTCCTCGAACGGCACGCCTTTGCTCCGCAGCAAGCGCCGCGCGCGGCTGCAGTACGGGCACCATTCGGTCGCGTACATGACTATTTTCGCCGTGGACATGTGCAACAGACTGCAATTGATTTAACCCTTGGCGACGGGCAGGTTGTCGGTGCGCCAGGCGGCCAGACCGCCGCGCAGACTGAACACTCTCGTGAAACCCTGCGCGACCAGTTGGCGCACGGCGGATGCCGCAAGCGGGCCGCTATCGCAGTACACGACGATGGGCTTGTCCTTTTGCTTCTTGAGTGTTTCGCCCGCCTTGACGATCTGATCCGAAGGCATGTGGCGCGCGCCCGTGACGTGCCCGGCCGCAAACGCCGCCTGCGGCCGGATGTCGAGAACGAGGGCGTTCTGGTTCATCAGCCGAATGACATCCTGCGGTGAAGCCGCGGCAACGTCCTGCGCGCGTGCCCGCAGCTCGTAGGCGATCACGATAAGCGCCGTCAGCACTGCGGCGGCGGCGAGGAGCGTGTGATGTCCTGTGTATTCGATGAGGCGTTCCATAGGCCGAGCATTATAAAGCGTAGTGCAGCCTGTGCGGGGAGGTTAGGCTTCGGCCCTGACCCGATATGATGAGCCGTCGATTATTCCATCTCGAAGCGCGGCAGCGCCGCCCCGGCGCTCCACGGACAGCGCTCGGCCGCAGCCACCTCGCTTTTGGTGTCCTCGCCGTGCTGTGCGGCTCGCTCGTTGCTGCACCTCAGACGGATCGCAACAAGGCCGAGGCCGAGTTGCAAGCCATCAAGGCGCAGATCGGACGCATCAGCGGCCAGGTGACTCGCGACCAGATCGAGCGCGACCGGCGCACCCGGGAGCTGCGCGCGGCGGAACTTTCAGTGGGCAGCGCACGCGCGGGGCTCGAGCGCGTGCGCGGCGAACACGCCGAACGCGCGGCGCGCCGCGCGGGGCTCGCACAGGATCAACACCGGCATGAGGCCGACCTTGCAGGCGCGCGCACGGCGCTCGCCGCCCAACTGCGCGCCGCCTATCTCATCGGCAGCGAGGAGCCCCTCAAACTCCTTCTCAATCAGAAGGATCCGGCGCGTGCGGGACGCATGTTCGTCTACTACAGCTACTTCGGCCGCGCGCGCGCCGCGCAAATCGACGGCATCACCGCCGAGCTTGGCGAGATCGGGCGCTTGGATCGGGCGCTTGAGGTGGAAGAGACGCGGCTTGCCGAACTTGAAAAAGAGCGTCACGTTGAATTGTCGCAGCTTGAGCAGGCGCGCGAGGCGCGCAGCCGCGTGCTCGTAAGCTTGCAGAACGAGTCGCGCAGCCGCGTGCAAAGCCTCGATCGACTGCAACGCCAGAAGTCGGGCCTGGAGAAACTCCTGCATGAGCTCGAACGCGTGGTGCCAAGCTTTCCGGCCAATAGCCAGGATGCGTTTGCGCGCCTGCGCGGCAAGCTTGTCTGGCCGGTGAGCGGACGGGTCCTTTCGCACTTCGGCGAAACGCGCGCCGGCGGCATCAAGTGGGACGGCCTGCGCATCGCCAGCGAACGCGGCGCTCCGGTGCGGGCGGTGTCCGACGGCCGCGTGATCTATGCGGATTGGCTCGCGGGCTTGGGATTACTCGCGATCGTGGACCACGGCAGCGGCTACTTAAGCCTGTATGGGCATAATGAACGCCTCTTCAAGGCTGCAGGCGATCGTGTCACGTCAGGCGATGCAATCGCTGCGGCGGGCGACAGCGGCGGGCAGGCAAATCCCGAGCTTTACTTCGAAATCCGAAAGGGCGGCAAGCCGATCGATCCGCGGCCCTGGTTCAGCACTCCCGAGCCGCACCCCTGAAAGCGGGCGTCCGAATTAAGTTCAATTGATCGCGGCAGGGGCACCGCGCTGCTCATTTAACGAAATCGCCAACTCGTTCAACGTTCGGAGGTTGACCCTCTGCGATCTTGCGCACACTGATCATGGCCACGACCGCGTTTTAGCAATGAACGCTACCGAAAAAACCTCGGCAGATAGGAATAATTGGGGCTCTTTTGAGCCGTACGCGCAGCTTGTAATATCGCAATTGCCGCGCGCGGCAAGCGTGACCTTATTTGATTCGAGCGGCGAGCTGCGCTGGTCGACTGAAGCCACGAGCGGACCTGATCTCGTCACGCTCGTCGAAGAGACCATGACGCTCGCCGACCGCGCGCCCGAGAGCCTCGGTGAGCTTAAGATGCTGAGCGGCGAGTTGCCGGTCTACATCAGCTGGCTGCGCAGCGATGCCGGCAAGCTGATCGCCATTCTCGCCATCGTCTGCCGCGGCGCCGAGGCCGAGCCGCACAGCTTCGCACTCGTGCATGCGCTCCTGCGGCCAGCACTCGAGTGCCTGCGCCGCGACCTGCTGGCGCGCGCCGCCATCTTCGATCTTGGGCGCACGGTAACTTCGCTCGACAAGGATCTCGCGCTACTGCTCGCCGATCCGGCGACGGACGAGGACGGCGCCGGCAACGATGCACATGAGCTGAAAGGCATCTTGCTGCAGGCGAACGATTACCTGCGCTGCTGCATGAGCGCGCTCTTTGTCCCGGACAAGGGCATCGTGCTCATTCGTTCAAATAGCGACAAGCCGCCCGACAGCGTGATGGTGAGCCGCACGCACCGCCAGCTACTGTCGATGGCGCAGATACGCCGCGAGCCCGTCATCATCAATCAGCTCGCGCCGGGCGGCGCAGCCGGCGCCGTGCCGTATCGAATTCTGTCCTGTCCGCTGCGGCACGCAAGCGGCCGCACGACCGGGGTGCTCGCTTTGTTCCGCGACGCGACCGCCGATGAGTTTGTCGAGCGTGATGCGCGCCTCGCCGATGTGCTGGCGCGCAAGGCCGCAAGCATCATTGAGAGCAGTTTCGATGCGATGAGCGGGCTGTACACTCGCCAGGCATTCGAGCATCGTGTGCGCGCCGTCGTGACCGAGCCCAATCGCGCCACCTCCTGGAGCGCGCTGTATATTGATTCAGACCAGCTGCACGTCATCAACGACAACTTCGGCATGCACGTCGGCGACAGTATCATCAGCCAGATCGGCGAGCTCTTGCGGCGGCGCTTGCCGCGCGGCGCGTTTGCGGCGCGCATCTCCGGCGATCGCTTTGCGGTGCTGCTACCGACCGGGCTCGAAGATGCCGCGACATTCGCCGAATCGCTGCGCGACGGCGCCGAGCAGTTGGGCACCTTGCGCGGCGATGCGCGTCTGCATGTATCAATCAGCATCGGCGTCGCGCCGCTGGAGCGCGAAGCGCGCGAGCTCATGCATTCGCTCGCCGCGGCCGAAACCGCCTGCAAGGCGGCCAAAGATCGCGGCCGCAATCGTGTGGCGGTGTATGAGCCCAACGATGCGAGCATCGTGCGGCGCTTCACGGACATCAACATCGCCTCGCGCCTGCGTGAAGCGATCGAGGCGGACCGCTTGCGCTTCGATGCGCAGCTCATCATGCCTTTCGGCGCCGCGGAACACTCGCGGCCGCACTTCGAACTGCTGCTGCGCATGATTGATGAAGACGGCAAGACGGTCGGTCCAGATCGATTTCTCTCCGCCGCCAATCGCTATCAGCTGATGCCGACAATTGATCGCTGGGTGGTGCAAAAAGCCATCACGCTCCTGCAGCCGCATGCGGCGCTGTTGGCGACTCGACCCTGCGTGTTCGCAATCAACTTCTCCGGCCAATCGCTCAACGACGACAGCTTCGGCGACTTCCTTCTCGAGCGCATCGGATCCTGCGGTTTAAATCC
>DAITPA010000069.1:0-7905 GCA_036833805.1 Steroidobacteraceae bacterium
CGGTGGCGGCGGGGAGTAGACTACTCTACGGGGCGGCGGCGGCGGCGGCGCGGCCCGCACAATGCAACCCGACAGCAAGGTTGCTACTGACACGACCAACACGACTCCCATAAGGGGTCGAGCCGCAAATTGCCATTCTTTCGATGATGTATGCATATTTCCCGCCGTGCTGGTATTTGTGACGCAGATTACGCTGCGGTCCGCTGCGATAAAGCATAGAACGTCACAGTTCGCAAAGGGCCTACAAGCGTAAGTAAATATCTCTTGCGCAGACTTAGGGCGCACCGCCAAGCGCCCATGCAGAGGTGGAAACCGAGTACCTCAATCGTACCCGCGCTTGATGGCAGCGCTGTGCACGGCCGACGCCGAAGCTAGTTTGTGCGCCCTGCTTTGATATCCCAAACCAAGGTCAAGAGCAAGCGCGCGTTTATTCTCAGGCCCGGAGCGAACTCTCGGCGCGCATAATGATCTTCTTTAGATAGACCGCACGGGACCTGACCACCCAGCATGCTCCCCCGTCGCATGACGGCTGCCGTGCCGTCGCTGCCGCTGCCGCCGCTTCAGGGCTACCTGTTCGCCCTGATAGTCGTGCTTGTCGCGTGGCTACTGTCCTTCGTCAGTAACGTCTTCATAGGGCCGCCTATCTCGGCACTGCCGTTGGTCATGGCGATTGTGCTCGCCGCCGGCGCCGGCGGGCTCAATTCGGGGCTCCTCTCGACCGTCGTCGGACTCGCGATCGTTTATCTGAACATCCGCTCACATGATGGCGCGGGCTTGCTCAATTCTCGTGGCGTTCTCACGCTGGTGTTTTTCTCGCTGCTCGGCGTGATGATCAGCGTGCTGTGCGAGATGCTGTATCGGTACCGGCGCGAAGCGCTGCGGCAGGCGCGTTTTTGCGAGGAAGCGCACGACGCTATTTTCGCCTGGCAGCTCGAAGGTCCGGTGCTGTACTGGAACCGCGGTGCCGATGAGCTCTACGGGTTCGATCGAGCCGCCGCATTCAGCGCCACGACCCATCCGCTTCTCGGTGGCGAAAACCGCGCCGTGTTCGAGGACGTTAAGGCGACCTTGCTGCGCACCGGGCAATGGTCCGGTGAGCTCAGGCACCGCACATCCGACGGGCGCGAGGTGCGCGTGGAAAGCCGCATGCGGCTTATCCGGGATGGGGCTGAACTTACGGTTGTGGAAGCGGACCGCGACATCACCGAACGCATGCACACTCTGACGGCGCTGCGCGAAGCGGATCGGCGCAAGGATGAGTTCCTCGCGACCCTTGCTCACGAGATCAGAAACCCGCTCGCGCCGATTCGCAGCGAACTTGAAATCATGCGCGTGGCGCGCGGCAACCCCGAGATCATCGAGCATTCGCGCGCCGTCATGGAGCGCCAGCTCGCGCACCTCGTGCACTTGGTCGACGACCTCATGGACGTGAGTCGCATCACGCGCGGCAAGCTCGAATTGCGGCGCGAGAAACTCGCTCTCGACGCGGCGCTGCAGGCGGCTTTGGAGACCAGCCGTCCGCTTATCGAAGCGGCGCACCACAACCTCGTGCTCAATCTGCCACAGGAGCCGCTTTACCTGCTCGGGGATCTGATACGTCTCGCACAGATCTTCTCGAACCTTTTGAACAATGCGGCCAAATACACGCCGGCAGGCGGGCGCATCACATTGACCGCAACCCGGATAAATGCCGAGGCGGTTATCGAAGTGCGCGACTCAGGCGTTGGCATTGCCGCCGAAGCTCTGCCTGACATCTTCGAGATGTTTGCCCAAGCCAACCGCGCGCGCGGGCTTGCTCACGGAGGCCTTGGGATCGGGCTTGCATTGGTGCATGGCCTTACGGAAATGCACGGCGGGACGGTTCACGCGGAAAGCGGCGGCGTGGGGCTCGGCAGCGCCTTCACCGTGCGCCTGCCGGCACTGCAAGTGGAGCAGCACCAAATCGCAGACGCGCAGCCGGCGGTTCTGCGTCCCGCCGTCGTGCGGTTACGGGTGCTCGTTGCGGATGATAATCGCGACGCAGCCGAGTCGCTTGCGATGCTTCTCACCATGTTGGGGCACGAAGTGCGCGCGGCTCATGACGGTGTGCAGGCGGTCGACCAGGCTGAGCAATTTCGTCCCGACTTGATCCTGATGGATGTGGGCATGCCGAAGCTCGACGGATTGCAGGCCGCAACGCAGATTCGATCGTTCGCGTGGGGTGCCGCTCCCGTGATCGTTGCGCTCACAGGCTGGGGTCAGGAAGCCGATCGTAAGCGCTCAAAGGCGGCCGGCTGCGATGAGCATCTCGTCAAGCCTTTGGACATCGAGCGGCTCACCGCGCTGCTTGCGCAACTTGCACAAAGGCGCGCGTAAGCCCCGCGTTACTCGCCGCCACCGCGCGCACCTTGCATTACCGGGTACACGTTCAGGCGATCATCCCACGAGGGATGATCGCGACTGAAGAACTCGAGACGCGCCTGCGGGTCCTTGGCGAACGCGATGGATGCGAGCGGGTTCATTGTGCCGGCGCCGTTCGCCGCGCCTGCGACACCACTGAGCGCAATGACACCTGCGACGATGAGAACTCTTTGTAAAGTCATGGTATCTATCGCATGACGAACGAACACGATCTTATCCTACGGCGCGCCAGCGGGTCGCCGTAGCCAATATCAATCGATCTTGGTGAAAAACATGAAACCAATATGGAAGGTCGCCAAATGGACAGGTTTTCTGTTGCTTGTGGTAGTGGCTTACGTCGGATATCGGATCGTTTGCGGACATCCCTTTACGATCAATCAACTCGCGAACCGGCAAGCGCTTTATTTAATGATGGACAACCCCGAGCTCTTCACGTCAATCGGCGTCGCCGATGGAACCGTCTTTGATTATCACTCAGGCCGCTTGGTCGCGGTCGGCAACGCCAAGCGCGATCACGACTATGCCGAAGAAAAAAACGACCTCGACGAGGTGCGCCGGTTCGACCGGGCAAGCCTCAAATGCCAGGACCGGATCACGTATGACGTGCTGATCGATTTTTACAGCGCGCCGCTTATGCTGCAGAAGTTCAGCTGGCTCTCATCCGAAGGATTGTATCCCGTGAGCCCGCTGTTCGGCACCGAGGTGCAGCTTTTGAATTTCATGCAGACATCGCATGTGGTGAAGAATGACAAAACCGCACGCAATTATGTGGCGCGGCTTATCGCCATGGGCGCAAAGCTTGATGACGTGACTGTGGATATGCAGCATCAGGCGACGCTCGGCATCGTGCTGCCGCCCGCCCTGCTCGAAAATACGATTAGCGTCATCGACGATACCGTGAAAGCGTCGCCTGCCGAGAATGGCCTTGTGACGACTTTTGATACGCGCATGAATACCGTGACGAGCCTGGCGGCGAAACGCAAAGGCCAACTACACGGTGAGGCCGTCGCGGCCGTGAAGGACCGGGTCTATCCGGCGTTCGTTCGCATGCGAAGCGCGTTGATTGCGCTGCGCCCCGCCGCCGCAACGCAGAGTGCGGGCGTTGCTCGTTTGCCCGACGGCGCGGCGTTTTATGCGGTGATGCTGCAGCAGATGACGACGACGAATTACAGCGCCGAGCAGTTGCATGCGCTGGGTCGCTTCGAAGTCGCACGCATCACGAAGGAGATGCAGACGATTCTGGATGCACAAGGCATCAGGGCGGGCACGATCGCTGCGCGCGTGCAGGAGCTGCAGAAGGAGCCGCGCTATCACATGCCCAACACGGCAGAGGGGCGCGCGCAGATTCTGGCGCGTTACCAGCAGATATTGACCGCGGTGAATGCGCGAATGCCCGAGTACTTCCGGCTGGCCCCGCAATACATGCCTGAGGTTCGCCGCATGCCCGAGTCGCTCGAGAAGGGCGCTGCCGGCGCGCAGTACCAGATGGCGGCAATGGATGGCTCCCGCCCCGGCGTCTTCGTCGTCAACGAACGCGATCTGAACGAGACGCCGACCTGGGGCATGAAGACGCTCGCGTATCACGAGGGCATTCCCGGACATCATTTCCAGATTTCGATCGCGCAACAACTCAAGGGCCTGCCGTATCTGCGTCAGCTGCCGCTCTACACCGCCTACGCGGAAGGCTGGGCCCTATATGCGGAGCGTTTCGCCGCCGAGATCGGCATGTACAAGGATGATCCCTTGGGCGACCTCGGCCGCCTGCAGTCGGAGATCTTTCGCGCCGTGCGCCTGGTCGTCGATACCGGCATCCACGCCAAGGGCTGGAGTTGCGAGCAGCCGATCGAGTACATGACGGAAAACACCGGTATGTCGGCCACCGAAGTGACGACGGAAATTGAGCGCTACATGGCGCTGCCGGGCCAAGCCAGCGCCTATAAGGTGGGGGAGCTTAAGATTCTGGAGCTGCGTGATAGAGCGCAGGCCGCGTTCGGCGACAAATTCTCGTTGAAGGAGTTTCATGCCGTGATTCTGGAGAACGGCGCACTGCCGCTCACGGTGCTCGAGAAGCTGGTCGACGAATGGATTGCGCGTGATGCGCATCAGAAAGGCAGCCCCTAAGATGTCCGTGACGCTGCCGCAGGCGTCGCGCCGTTTGTGCGGCATAAGAGCGCGGACCGGGCGATGCTGGCCCAGCAACAGCTGCGTCTATGCAAGTTCGAGGCCAACGGTTATGGAGCCGCAATCATGATGCTGATCGGCATGTTTGATTCACCATTCGTGCGCCGCGTCGCCGTTAGCATGAAAGTTCTGGGCTTGCCTTTTGAGCATGCCAACTGGTCGGTGGGCAAGGACTTCGAGCGGATTCGTAAGTACAACCCGCTCGGCCGTGTGCCCACCTTGATCACCGATGACGGTGATCCGTTGATCGAATCGGCAGCCATTCTCGATTATCTGGACGAACTCGTCGGGCCCAAACGCGCTTTGCTGCCACGGTCTGGGGTAGCGCGCCGCAGTGCGCTGCGTTTGATGTCAATTGCAACCGGAGCGGCGGAAAAAGGTGTCCTGCAGATCTACGAGGGAGTCTTCAGGCCTCCCGAAAAACGCCATGAACCCTGGCTGCGGCGCTGCCATACGCAAATGCATGCGGCATTGGCGGAGCTCGAGCAGGTAAGCGCAGCGCGGGCAGACGAGCAGTGGCTCGTTGACGACACCATGACGCAGGCCGATATTACCGTCGTATGCGTAGTCGATTTCTTGAGCGACGCGTTTGAATTTGAAGCGGCGCTGTATCCGTCGCTTGCGAAGCTAGCGGCGCGTTGCGCAGAGCGGCCCGAATTCTCTGCGACGCGCACCCGCTTCCATACACCGAAAACATAGAGCACACACGCGCCAGATTCAGCGCCGGAGGGGTTCGTTCGGCGTCGCTCTTTGTATGGCAGACTCGGTAGGGGCGCAGCACAGGAGTCGTTGCGTGGCGATCGTGCAAGATCTATTCGTCTATCCATTTAAGTCGGCACGCGGCATCGCGCGCCCGACGGTGCGACTCACCGCGACGGGTTTTGAATGGGATCGCCAATGGATGGCGGTCGATGCGCTCGGCACGTTCATATCGCAGCGCACGCACCCGAAACTTGCGCAAGTCGAGCCCTCGATCGCGGGCGATTCACTCACTCTCACGGCGCCCAGCTTAGAGCCGCTGCGGCTGCCGCTGGCGCCAATAGGCGCAGCGGTCGCCGTGAAGGTCTGGAGTGATTGCTGCGCGGGGCTTGATCAAGGGGATGAAGCGGCGCAGTGGATCAGCATGGCGGTCGGAGATGTCCTGCGGCTCGTGCGAAAGGCGCCGCTACCCGATCGACTGGCGGATCCCAAGTTTGCAGGAGCACAGCCGGTGCCCGTGTCGTTTACCGATGGGTATCCTGTTCTCGTGTGCAACCAGGCGTCGCTTCTCGATTTGAATGCGCGGATGCCGCAGCCGATCCCGATGGAGCGCTTCCGGCCGAACATCGTTCTCGCGGGCCTATCGGCCTTCGAGGAAGATCGGATCGGCACGCTGCGCATTGGCGCAATTACGCTGCATCTCGTCAAGCCCTGCACGCGCTGCATTATCACATCAACCGATCAGCGTACCGGTGAGAGGTCGACGAACCCGTTGCCGGTGTTACGCAGCTTTCGTTTCAACCGGGAACTCCTGGGCGTGGCCTTTGGCGAGAATGCGGTGGCCCGCAGCGGCGTGGGATTGAGCATCGAGCGCGGAGCCGAATGCGTCATTCTTGCAGCGGAGTAGCCTCTGCGCGGTGCGCTTCAAGCACGCGCTGTAGCGCCTCGAGGGTATCGGCTTCGGCTGCAGGTTTGTCGAGACGCCGGCGCAGAATGCGCGGGAAGCGCAGCGCAATCCCTGACTTGTGGCGGTTCGAGGCGGCGATGCCTTCATAGGCAAGCTCAAACACCTGACTCTGTTCGACGGCGCGGTTGGGTCCGAATTTCTCGAGCGTGTGCGCGCGGATCCAGCGGTCAAGCTCGGCGATCTCGGCGTTGTTGAGGCCGGAGTAGGCTTTGGCGACGGGCACGAGCTCGTCGTCACGCCACACTCCAAAGGTGTAGTCGGTATAGAGATTAGAGCGCCGTCCGTGGCCCGGATGCGCGTACAGCATGACCGCGTCGAACCTGTAGGGATCTATTTTCCATTTCCACCAGGCGCCGCGCGTGCGCCCGGTGCCGTAGCCGGAGTCGAGAGCTTTCAACATGATGCCTTCAACGCCTCGTGAGCGGGATTGCGCTCGCAGCTGCGCACAATCATCCCAGGTCCCATCCGCGACGACGACCGATGAGAGATTGATCGCCGTGGGAGCAGCTGCCAACAACGCCTCGAGCCGCGCGCGACGCTGCCGTAACGGCGCGGCGCGCAAGTCAGTGTGATGCTCCTCGAGAAGGTCATAGGCGAGAAATCGCACCGGAATGTCCTTGAGAATGGCGGCAGAGAGTTTCTTGCGGCCGATGCGCTGTTGCAGCAACGCGAACGGCCGCACACGCCCATGCTTCCAAGCCACGAGCTCGCCATCGAGTACGGTACCGTTGGCAAACGCCGCGGCGGCCGCTACGGTAACCTCCGGAAACCGTTCAGTTATGAGCTCTTCGCCGCGCGACCAGATGAAGCATTGATCGTTGCGCCTTATGAGTTGCGCACGAATGCCGTCCCATTTCCATTCGATCTGCCAATCCGACGGTGAACCAAGCGCGGCGGGGCCGCCTTCGAGTGGCGAGGCGAGAAAGAAGGGATACGGCGTCGAGGCGGCAGTGGGCGTCGTAGCGCGCGCGGCGAGCGCTTCCCAGAATTGCGCGCTCGGGAGCCACTCGCCCATCAAGCGCCGCGCGATGTCAGGCCGTGGAATATCAAAGGTCTCGGCAATGGCACGGGTGACAAGCAGCGCCGAGACACCCACCCGCAGCTCCCCGGTCAGAAGCTTGTTGAGAAGAAAGCATTCGCGATAGGCCAGCGTGCGCCACCAATTAACGATCGCTGCGCGCTGTTCCTCGACGGCCACTGCGCGCAGCGGCAGAAGCCGTGCATCGATCCACTCGGCCAGTGGAACGTCCGCGCCGGTAGCGGCATTCCTGTCAGTTTCCATAAGAAGCGCAATCGTTTCAGCCATGTCGCCAACGGCGGCCATGGATTCCTCGATAAGCCATTCGGGCAACAGCGCCGCTTCGGTTAACCAGCGGTACAGAAGCGTCGGACCGATGAAGCGCTTCAAGCGATGGCCCGAGAGGATATAGGTCGCCCAGGCGGCATCGGCAGGCGGCGCCAGGCGCATGTAGCGAACCATCGCCGCGACCTTCAGGCTGGTCGCCGTCGTGGTGTCGAGTTCCTCAAACAGTTCGCTGAAGGCGCGCACTAGTCTTGCGATCCGTGTGGCACAGCACTGTGCGGGATGCGACGATGATTCGCTCGCAGGCGCCGGATTTCAACCGGGGCTTGGCGAGCGCTACAAACCACAGGGCTAG
>DAITPA010000070.1:0-7887 GCA_036833805.1 Steroidobacteraceae bacterium
CTACATGGTCGAGCGCATTGACGGCGAGCCGCACGCGCACACGTTCTTAGTGAGCTGCGAAGTCGCCGCCCTCGGTGTGCGTGCCGAAGGCAGTGGCTCAACCCGCCGCGGCGCCGAACAGGCAGCCGCAGAGCACGTACTGCAGGCGCTCGAACTGCCCGCGGGCGTGGCCAAAGTGTGAGCGACGCATCATCACCCGGTGCTTTTCGCAGTGGCTTCGCCGCGCTCGTCGGCCGACCAAATGTCGGCAAATCCACGCTCCTGAATGCGCTCGTTGGGGAGAAGTTGAGCATCGTCACACCCCGGCCGCAGACGACGCGCCACCGGATTGTTGGCGTCTGTCATTTGCCCGAGGCGCAGATTGCCTTTGTGGATACGCCGGGTTTGCATCATGGCGAGGCGCGCGCCTTGAATCGCGCCATGAATAGAACCGCAGGGGCGGCGCTCGTGGAAGCGGATCTGTGTATTCTCGTGGTCGCCGCGCTCGAGTGGACACGTGGCGATGACATGGTGCTCGAGCGCATTGCACGCTCGGGGCTGCCGGCGATCGCAGCCGTCAATAAGATTGACCGCGCCTACCCGCGCGAGCGCTTATTGCCCTACATCGCTGACCTTTCAAAACGCTTTGTATTTCAAGAAGTTGTACCGATAAGTGCGCTTAAATTCGAGCAGATCGAGGTGCTCCGGGATAGGATTGCGCAGCATCTTCCCGTAGCGCCTGCGCTGTTCGCGGCCGGGACGTTGACCGATCGCGACCTGCCGTTTCGTATTGCTGAGCTCATCCGCGAGCGCCTGACGCTGGAGCTTAATCAGGAGGTTCCGTACGGCATCGCGGTCGAGGTGGAAAAGATGGAGGAGGAGGGAGGGCAGCTCGTCGTTAATGCCGCGATCTGGGTAGACCGCGCGGGACAGAAGCCAATCGTGATTGGCGCCAAAGGCGAACGCCTGAAGCGTGTCGGACGCGCCGCACGGCTCGAGCTCAATCAACTCTTGGGACAGCGCGTGCATCTTGAGCTGTGGGTGAAAGTGCGCGAGGACTGGGTGGATGATGCGCGCTCCCTGCAACATCTGGGACTTGAATAATGCCCGCTCCCTGGCGCATCGCGCTCGCGCCTGCCTACATCCTGCATCATCGCCCATTTCGCGAAACCGGACGGATTTTCGAGGTGTTGACGCGCGAGGAGGGTCGCTTGTCCGTATTTGCGCGCGGCGTACGCGGCCCGAAAGCACGCCTTGCCGCGGTACTGCAGCCGTTTCGGCTGCTACTTATTTCATGTAGCGGGCGCGGCGATGCGCCAAGCCTTACCGGCGCGGAGAGCACCGGTGTTGCGGCATCCTTGCCCGCCGCGTGTCTGCTCTCCGGTTTCTACCTGAACGAGCTCGTGCTGCAGCTGACGACGCGGCACGATCCTCAGCCGGCGCTGTTCGACGCTTATCACGGGGCGCTCCACCGCCTGAAAGAGGGCGCAGCGCTTGCGCCCACCCTGCGCGTCTTTGAGAAGCGCCTGCTGCAGATGTTGGGGTACGGGCTCGAACTGACTACCGAAGCGACGAGCGGGCGACCGATCGATCCTTCCGGGTATTATTATTTCCGTGCCGGGGAGGGCTTGTTTGCCGCCGACGCCACTCGGCCCGGCGCGCTCCTCGGTCGTTCGCTCGCGCGTCTCGAAAGCGAGGAGCTTGCCGAGACGCGTGAGCTAAAGGATGCGCGCGCTCTTTTGCAGGCTGCGCTCGCGCACTGTCTGGAAGGCCGCGAGCTTGCCACGCGTAGCGTTGCTCGATCGATGGCACGCAGAGGTTCTTAAGATCATGAGTTATCCGTTTATCGCGCTCGGCTTCAATATCGACCACGTGGCAACGCTGCGGCAGGCGCGTCGCGCCCGCTCTCCCGATCCGGTGCATGCGGCGCTCGCCGCGGAGCTTGCCGGCGCCGACAGCATCACACTGCACTTGCGCGAAGACCGCCGGCACATTCAGGTGCAGGACGTGCGCGCGCTGAAGGAACTATTGAAGACCCGCATGAACCTCGAGATGGCGGTCACCGATGAGATGCTCGACATCGCACGCGCCGTGCGCCCTGCCGACTGCTGTCTCGTGCCGGAACGGCGCCAGGAGATCACAACCGAGGGTGGGCTTGATGCCGCGGGACAGATACAGCGCTTGAAAGAGGCGACCGCAATCCTGGTTGCGCAGAGCATTCGCGTCGCTCTGTTCGTTGATCCGGATAGCCACCAGATCGAGGCCGCCGTGCACGCTGGCGCACCTGTCGTGGAACTGCATACCGGTGCGTATGCCGAATCCGCAGGCGCGCGGCAGGCGGCCGAGCTTGCGCGCCTGCAGGCGGCCGCGCGCCTCGGCGCGAGCCTCGGCCTCGAAGTGCACGCGGGCCACGGCCTCAACTACCACAACGTGCAGCCGGTGGCCGCGATCGCTGAAATCGTCGAGCTCAATATTGGGCATGCCATCGTCGCGCGCGCGTTATTTGATGGCCTGCCGGCCGCGGTGCGCGAGATGCGCGCGCTTATGGTGTCTGCGCGTGGCCGATGAACTGCCTGATTTTCGACATCGAGACCATTCCGGACGTTGAGCTCGGGCGGCGGATTTTCGCGCTCGAGGGGCTCCCCGACGCCGCGGTCGCCAAGGCAATGTTCGCGCGCTGCCGCCAGGAGTCGGGGCGCGACTTTCTGCCGCTCGAGCAGCACCGCGTGGTCGCCATCGCCTGCGCGTTGAGGAGCCGCGAGGGGCTGCGCGTGTGGAGTCTCGGCGAGGCTGATTCTGCCGAGCGCGAACTCATCGAACGCTTCTTCGACGGCATCGAGCGCTTCTCGCCGGATCTGGTCTCGTGGAACGGCACGGGCTTTGATCTGCCGGTGCTGCATTATCGGGCGCTCGCCGCGGGTGTGCAGGCGGCGCGCTATTGGGAGACGGGCGGCGCCGACAGCGCGTTTCGCTACAACAACTATTTGAGTCGCTTTCACTGGCGGCACCTCGATCTCATGGACGTGCTGTCCGGTTTTCAGCCGCGCGCGCGCGCGTCGCTCGCCGATGTCGCGGCGCTCCTAGGATTTCCGGGCAAGCTCGGATTTTCGGGCGCGCAGGTCTGGGATGAGCATCTGGCGGGCAATGACGTCGGCATCCGGCGCTACTGCGAGACTGACGTCCTGAATACGTATTTGATCTACCTGCGCTTTGAGCTCATGCGCGGGCAGTTGACGCGCGAGCGCCACGCCGAGGAGCTCGAACGGGTGAAGGCGCTGTTGCGCGGCTCCGCCGAGCCGCATTGCGCCGAGTTCCTGCGCGCGTGGGAAGCGGATCCTTGAGGCGCGAGGGCCGAGCGGCCGAGAGCGAAATTGGCGCGGTGGTTGCGCTCACACACGAGGGCGACGGCATCGTCCGCGACGGCAACGCGGCATTCATCCCCGGCGCGCTGCCCGGCGAGCTCATCCGCTTCCGGCGCAGCGTGCGTCACCGGCAGCACGATGATGGTGTGCTGCTTGAAGTCCTCGAGAAATCGAGGTCACGCGTAGCGCCACCGTGCGCGCATTTTGGCCGCTGCGGCGGCTGCGCTCTGCAGCACCTCGCGCCCGCGGCGCAACTTCTCGCGAAGGAAGCCGAGCTGCATGACAATCTTGAGCGGGTCGCGCGCGTCACGGCGCGGCGCTGGCTGCCGCCGCTCGCCGGGCCCGCATCGGGTTACCGGCGCCGGGCGCGCCTGAGTGCGAAATTTGTCACCAAGAAGGGGCGCGTGCTGGTCGGGTTTCGCGAGCGGCACAAGCCCTACGTGAGCGCGGTCGACACCTGTCACATCCTGGCGCCGGCCGCCGCGGCACTCATCGAACCTTTGTCCGCTGCGCTGACAACTCTGAGCATTCGCGAGCGCGTGCCGCAGATTGAAGTCTCGGTTGCTGACAATGCCACGGCGCTCGTGCTGCGCGTACTCGCCGAGCCGTCAGTTGCGGATCATGAGGTTCTGCGCGCGTTTGAGGCCGCGCATGGCGTGCGCCTCTACCTGCAGACCGGCGGTCTGGACTCGGTGCAGCGTCTTTGTGCCGTGCCGCTCGAGGAGCCGCTGCGCTATGGCCTGCCGGCGTTCGCGCTCGAGCTCGAATTTGCGCCGACCGACTTCATCCAGATCAATGCGCCGGCAAATGTGACGCTCGTCACACGCGCCGTAGAGCTGCTCGATTTGGATGCCGATGCGCGCGTGCTCGATCTGTACTGCGGCATCGGCAATTTCACCCTGGCGCTCGCGCGCCGCGCACGCCTCGCGGTGGGCGTTGAAGGGGACCAGCGGCTGGTCGCAAGGGCCCGGCATAACGCTGAGCGGCACGCCCTCGGTAACGCGCAATTCCACTGCATAGACCTTGCGGGGCCTGCGGTGTCTGGCGCGAGCTGCCTGCGCGAAGCCTATTCGCACGTCGTAATGGACCCGCCGCGCGCCGGCGCGCGTGCGATGTTGCCGACTGTCGCACGCCTTGGCGCGCGGCGGGTCCTGTATATTTCCTGTCATCCGGGCAGCCTTGCCAGGGATGTCGGCATGTTGGTTCACGATTACGGCTTTATTCTGCAGGCGGCGGGCGTACTCGACATGTTCCCCCATACGATGCACGTTGAGTCGATTGCCGTTCTGGACCGCGCAGAAAGCAGGGGCCCGCCAGCGTGAGTCTCGGACCGCTCATGATTGACTTGGCTGGCTCGCAGCTCTCGGATGAGGAGCGGCAGCTCCTGCGGCATCCACTGATCGGCGGTGTGATCCTGTTCACGCGCAACTACGTCGATTCCGAACAGCTCATTGGCCTGACGGCTGCGATTCATGCCGAGCGCAGCCCGCCCCTCATTATCGCGGTCGACCAGGAAGGCGGACGCGTGCAGCGCTTTAAGGCGGGTTTCTCGACTCTGCCCGCCGCCCGGCGCATCGGGCACGAGTTTGACCTCGATCCGCGCGCGGCTCTGGAACTCGCGCGTCGCCTGGGCTGGCTCATGGCCGCCGAATTGCGTGCCCACGGCGTCGACCTGTCGTTTGCGCCATGCGTGGATCTTGACTACGGCGCAAGCGAGGTGATTGGCGATCGTGCACTGCATGCGCGCTCGGCGGTCGTAGCGCAGCTCGCCGTCGCCTACGCGCATGGGATGCGGGATGCGGGCATGGCCGCCACCGCCAAACATTTTCCAGGACACGGCGCGGTTGTGGCGGACTCGCATTTGGCGCTGCCGGTGGACCGCCGCGAGCTTGCGGATCTCCAGGATGATATCGCTCCCTATCGGCTGCTGATCGCGAATGGGCTTGCCGCGCTCATGGCGGCGCACGTTGTGTATCCGGCAATTGATGCGCTGCCCGCAAGTTTATCGGTGCGGTGGATCCAGGACATTCTGCGCCGCGACCTCAACTTTCAGGGAGCCGTGTTCAGCGACGATTTATCAATGGCGGGCGCTGCCAGCGTGGGTGACGTTGTAACGCGCGCGCGACTTGCGCTTGCGGCGGGCTGCGACATGCTGCCGGTTTGCAACAATCGAGCGGGCGTGCGCTCGCTGCTTGCGCGGCTGGAGGTTGAGCCCGCGCCGGCATCGCAGCTGCGGCTCGTCAGAGTGCGCGGCCGTGACGGGATGAGCGTTGCGGGCTTGCAGGCGTCCCTGCCATGGCAGCAATCGCGCGAGGCTCTGGCGCGCGCCATGGCGCCCCCGGCGCTGCAGCTTGAGTCGGGGCCCGCATGATCAACTGGTCGCTCGATATGTGGCGGAGCATGGTGGACGCGGCGCCCGAGGGCATCGTGATCTGCGATGCGAAGGTCGAGAACCTTCCGGTCGTGTATGTCAACGCGGCGTTCACGCAGCTCTGCGGATATCCGGCGAGCGCCCTTCTGGGCTCGAACCTGCGCATTCTGCAGGGCACCGATCGCGAGCAGGAGGGGCGCCAGAGGCTGCGCGAATCCCTGCAGAGTGCGACACCATGCCGGATCCTGCTGCGCAACTATCGCCCCGACGGCTCGGTGTTCTGGAACGAGTCGTTCATTCAGCCCATACAGGACGCCTCCGGCGGTGTCACTCATTGGGTGGGCTATCACCGCGACGCGGGCGGGCGTCTCAAATCAGGCGAGCGTCCGGCGACGGGCCTTGCGCCGTGGCTGCGGGAAGACCGGCTGACGGGACTTAACTCGCGTGCTTATTTCGAGGAGTTTCTGCAGCGCGACTGGCTCGTGGCGCAGCGCGACTCGCACGAGATTGGCCTGGTGCTGTTCGACATTGATGACCTCGGGCCCTACAACGAGACTTTTGACAAGGCTGCGGGCGATGCCTGCATCCGCCGCGTGGCGCGCGTCATTGCCGGGTCCTACCGGCGCGGCGCGGATCTCATCGGGCGCTGGGAAGGCGGCACGTTCGCAGTGCTCACCCAGGGCGACGCGGCGGACAAGGCTTCGCAATACGCGCGTGTCGTCGTGCAGCGGGTGCGCGATCTTCTGATTCATCATCCGCGCGCCGCCGTTGAGCGCTACGTCACCGTGAGCGCCGGGGTTGCGAGTCTCGTGCCGCCGCGGGGGCTTGCGCTCGAGGCGCTTGGCAATGGCTGCCGAGCGGCGCTCAAGCGCGCCAAGGCAGCTGACAAGAATACTGTCGTCACGGCAGAAGCCGCTGACTTCAAATAAGAGTGCGTCACCGTGGCTGCTAGCGGGACGGCGGGCGCGTGCCCGCGACTGGCGTCACGAGCGCAATTACACCAAAGGCCGGATGATCAAAGTAGGCGCGCTCGTTAAAACGTACGCGCCGGCCTTCATTCAGCGTGAAGGTTGTGCCCTGCGCTGCGCCGAGGCCGGTGGGTGGATTGGCTGGCGCATAAGCGAGCGTCATGCCCAAATGCAGAAATTGCCCGCGCTCGAGCACGACCGTACCCGACATTTCGGGTATATTGATGCCGAGGCGCTGCAACGGGAAGCCTGCGCGGGTTCCCCATGCGCTCGCGGTTTGCGACCAAGCCACATGCGCAAGGGGTGCATATCCGGCGCTTGCGCGCAGCTTCTTTTCGATGTCCACGAGCTGGAACTGCGCCTCGGGCAACATTTTCAGGAAGCGGCCGACCTCCCGCGCCGCACTGGAGGCCGCCTCATCGGCGCTGCTGTCGTTACTGAAATTACGCGCGCCCGCTTCCGCCGCCCAATTCTCCGCGCCGCCAAGCGCGGTGGTGGCCCGAAAGACGATGAGTTCGATGTTGTAGGCGGGCGTATTGGGCGCGGGCGGCTCCTGCGATGCCGCGGGCACACATGAGACGAGCGTAACGAGCAGACTGGTGCAAAGCGCTTGGAGCCGCATGCGCAGATAGTGTCAGAAGCCGCGGCGGCCTGGCAAACGCCTCGATACCTCAAGCGAACAATTGTGTCGGCCGGTGTGGCCCGTGACGCGCTGGAGCGCGCGTGCCACGCTGCCAATCCGTGCGTCACGTCGCAGAAGCTTTTGTGCCTAAAGCGTGACACGCGTCGCCGTTTAGGTAATGAAACAGATGGATTTGCGCGCCAGGCGCGCGCTTGCATCTGCGCTATCAATATTTGGATCCGCGCAAACCTTGCGCCACGCGCCGCGTCTGTGTTTAGAGACGCATCGCTTGTCGTTGATAAGGTTAGCTTGTTCGAATGCTTTTCACGCGCGTCGTCCGCGGGGCGTCGAGCGAGTGGGGAAAATCCCTACCAAAAAGCCATTTAACCGATATGCACGGCAGGAATCAGCGCTTTGTGATCACGGCGCTCGCACGATGTCCGCGCCGACGCTGCGCGCGGCACGCAGGCGCGCGCTGGCGGTCGGGTTCTGGAGACATTGCACTCCTGCTGTTCGGACAGATACTAAGTACCTGAATCGCAAACCCATCGAAAGGTGGGGACGCAAAGCTTCCGGTCTAAGGGC
>DAITPA010000071.1:0-7877 GCA_036833805.1 Steroidobacteraceae bacterium
CTGCGTAGTAATCCTTGGTGAAACCGGGATTCTCGCGCACCTGCATCAGAGCGCGCAGGGCATCGATGCGCGCATCCTGCGCTACATTATCCTCATAGTCCTGCGCGCTCAGGCGACCGAATATGAGCGCTACCGCCACCATGTATTGAATGCAGTGATCGCGGTCGGCGGGATTGGCAAGTGGGCCGGTCTTGTCGATGATGCGAACCCCCGGCTCCTGGGTCTCAATCACGATGCGCTCGATCTCAGGCAGACGCGCGACGACGAGCGGATGCAGTTGCATGGCGCACTCGACAGCGGTTTGCGCGTGAAACTCAGCCGGATAGGAAATCTTGAAGAGGATGTTCTCCATGACATAGGAGCCGAACGGCTGCGGCAGAGAAAAGGCTTTGCCTTTGAAGAGCACGTCGTAGAAGCCCCAGGTCGCAGCAGAAAGCGCCGAGGGATAGCCCATCTCGCCGGCGAGCGCGAGCAATGCGTGCCGCACGGCGCGGCTCGTCGCATCCCCCGCCGCCCAGCTCTTGCGCGAGCCGGTATTGGGCGCGTGCCGATAAGTGCGCAGCGCACCGCCGTCGATCCACGCATTGGAGATCGCATTGACGATCTGTTCGAGACTGCCGCCTAACAGCGCGGTGACGACGGCGGTGGAGGCGACCCGCACCAGAATCACGTGGTCGAGACCCACGCGGTTGAAGCTGTTCTCGAGCGCGAGCACTCCCTGAATCTCATGCGCCTTCACCATCGCGGTCAAAAGCTCGCGCACGCTCGGTGGCGGCCTGCCGTGCAGGCGGGCCTGGCGCGCCAAATAGTCGGCCACCGCGAGAATACCGCCCAGGTTATCGGAGGGGTGGCCCCACTCTGCGGCGAGCCAGGTGTCATTGAAGTCGAGCCAGCGCACCATCGTACCGATTGAAAACGCGGCCTGCACCGGATCGAGCTCGAAGGAGGTTCCCGGCACGCGCGCACCGCCTTGCATGCTGGCGCCCGGTACCACCGGCCCCAGTAGCTTCGTGCAGGCGGGGAATTTCAATGCCAGAAATGCGCAGGCGAGCGTATCCATCAGACAGTCGCGCGCCGTGTCGTAGGCAACCGGGCTGTCGACCACAAAGTTGCGCGCGTACGCGGCGATCGCGACCAGAACCGGATCCGCATCCGGACGCCTGGCGGACTTGGCAGCGTGCATGGACAACGCCTAGGAGCGCGCGTCGATCGGCACGAACTTGCGGTTCTCGGGACCGGTGTAATTGGCTGTCGGGCGGATGATTTTGCCGTCGCTGCGCTGTTCAATGACATGCGCCGCCCAGCCGGTGGTGCGCGCAATCACGAACAGCGGCGTGAACATCGAAGTGGGCACACCCATCATGTGATACGACACCGCGGAGAACCAGTCGAGGTTCGCGAACAGTTTCTTCGCATCCTTCAGCACGCGCTCGATGCGCTCTGCAATGCTGAAGAGCTTTGTATCGCCAGCCTCCTCACACAAACGCCGCGCCACCTCGCGGATAACTGCGTTTCGGGGATCGGAGATCGTGTACACGGGATGGCCGAAGCCGATGATGACCTCCTTGTTTAGCAGTCGCGCACGGATATCGGCCTCAGCCGCGTCGGCACTGTCGTAGCGGCCCTGGATCTGGGCGGCCGCCTCGTTCGCGCCACCGTGTTTGGGTCCGGCGAGTGCTCCGATTGCGCCGACGATGCAGGAATAGATATCCGCACCGGTGCCGGCAATCACGCGCGCTGCGAACGTCGAGGCATTGAATTCGTGCTCCGCATACAGAACGAGCGAGGTGTGCATGGCGCGGATCCAGGAGGCCGACGGCGCGCGCCGATGTAGGAGATGCAGAAAATGTCCACCGATGGAGTCGTCCTCGGTCTCGACATGGATGCGGTTGCCGCTGTGACTGTAGTGATACCAATAGGTCAGCATCGATCCTGTCGATGCGATCAGCCGATCCGCGATCTCGCGTGCGGGCGCTGCCGCATGCGCTTCATTCTCGGGAAGCACGCAGCCGAGCATCGACACGCCGGTGCGCAGCACGTCCATCGGGTGAGATGCGGCCGGCAGCAGTTCGAGCGCCGCGCGTACCGTTGCCGGCAGTCCCCTGAGACTCGATAGCGTTGCCTTGTAGCCGGCAAGCTCGGCGCGCGTCGGCAGCTTGCCGTGGATGAGGAGATAGGCGATCTCCTCGAACTCGCAGGCCTCGGCGATCTCCAGGATGTCATAGCCGCGATAATTCAAGTCGTTGCCGGTGCGCCCGACACTGCAGAGCGCGGTATTGCCCGCGATCACTCCGGATAGCGCGACGGACTTCTTGGGCGGCGGTACTTCCCGCCGTGGCGACGCCGGCTGCTGGTCTTCTTTCAAGAGTCTCTCCCAAAGAGCTCGTCGAGCTTCTTTTCGTAGTCGTGATAGCGCAGCACTTCGTAAAGCTCGGTGCGCGTTTGCATGCGATTCACGAGGCCCGCTTGCGTTCCGTCGCGACGTATCGCGCCGTAAACGTCGAGGGTTGCGCGGCACGCGGCCCGAAATGCTGACAGCGGATAGAGAACGAGTCGCACGCCAGCCGCGTGCAACTCATCGCGCGTGAAGAGCGGCGTCTTGCCGAACTCCGTGATGTTGGCGAGCACCGGCGCGCGCAGGGCAGCGGTAAACTGTCGGTACTCGCTAAGGCTAGTCAGAGCCTCCGCGAAGATCATGTCGGCGCCGGCTTCAAGGTACGCCGCCGCCCGATCGAGCGCCGCCGCTTGCCCTTCAACGGCATGCGCATCCGTGCGCGCCATGATGACAAACTCCTGATCGGAGCGCGCGTCGACCGCCGCTCTGATCCGATCCACCATTTCCGCCGCGGAAACAAGTTGCTTGCCAGGGCGATGTCCGCATCTCTTGGCGGCGACCTGGTCTTCCAAATGCATGCCGGCGGCGCCAGCCTTCGTAAGATCGCGCGTGGTGCGCGCGATGTTGAACGCATCGCCAAAGCCCGTGTCCGCGTCGACCAGAAGCGGCACGGCTGTCGCAGAGGTCACGCGCCGCACGTCCTCGCACACATCGTTTCTTGAGGTGATGCCCAGATCCGGCATCCCGAATGAGGCATTCGCAACGCCGGCCCCGGAAAGGTATAGGGCTTTGAAGCCACTCCTCTCAGCGAGCAGCGCCGCAAAAGCATTCACGGCGCCGACGACTTGCAGCGGGCGCTCGGCGTCGACTGCGGCACGCAGCCGTCCACCGGCCGAAGATGGCGAAGACGACATGGATCAGTCCTAAAATTTCCCTGGCATTTTACACATCATCCGATCGTGACGAGTGTCCGACCGAGGATGCGGCCTTCGAGAAGCGGCGCGAACGAGCGCGGCAGATCTGCAAACGCAACCGTCGACGTCACAATGCGGCCAAGGTGCCGCGGCGCAAGATCGGTTGCGATCCGTTTCCAGACGGCAAGGCGCAAGGGCCGCGGCGTTCCCGAAGAGTTGATGCCGAGCAGGTTCACGCCGCGCAGAATGAAGGGCATGACGGTGGTCTCAAGCTCCGCACCGGCTGCCATGCCGATGCTCGCAATGTTGCCGCGATAGCCGACAGTGCGCGTGAGCCACGAGAGCATCTTGCCGCCGACATTGTCGATCGCACCGCCGAACTGCGTCGTCTCAAGCGCCTTGGTGCCGAAGTGGATCTCGCCGCGAAACAGCACGCGCGCGGCGCCCAACGATGTTAGGTACTCGACCGCGTGGGCCTTGCCGCTGACGGCAATCACCTCGTAGCCTGCGCCTGCGAGCATGTCGATGGCGATGCTGCCGACGCCGCCGCTCGCTCCCGTGACCACGATCGGGCCGCCGCCAGGGGCTTGCTCGTTGCGCTCCATGAGATGGATGGCGAGCGCCGCAGTGAAGCCTGCGGTCCCCAGGGACATGGCTGTGCGCGCATCGAGTCCCGGCGGCAGCGGAATCACCCAATCGCCAGGCACCCGGGCGAATTCGGCATAGCCACCGTCGTGCGTCTCGGAGAGCGCGCATCCTGTGACCAACACGGACTCCCCGGCATGAAAGCGCGCGTCGCTCGACGATTCGACGATGCCCGCAAAATCGATACCGCCGACCAAGGGGTAGCGCCGCAGGATCTTGCCGGCGCCGCTCGCGGCGAGCGCATCTTTGTAGTTGATCCCAGAATGCGACACGCGCACGACGACATCGCCCGGGGAGAGATCATCGAGCGTCAGCTCCTCGAAGCGCGCCACGATTTTTTTCTGCTCCTCATGGATGCGAAATGCCCGAAAGGTTTTCAATGCCGTGACCTTTAAGCTTTTTGGCGGCGCCCGAGCCAGGCGATAAGCCCCTGAACGTTCAATTGGATGTCCTTGGCGAAATATTCGTCGTATTGGGCATCCGCAAGCTGGCATCCATGCTGGCGCGCGCGGTCAACCCAGAGTTCGCGCATGGCATTGCTCATGGCGCCAGCCGGATCGGGGGCGCCTGCGTATTCAAGCGCAATGCGCACGAACTCGCAAATCTGCAGTTTGAGATCGCGCGCAAGTCGCGGCACGTCGGTTACCCGCGAGTAATGCATCAAATACAGGTACTGCGGATTGTAGGCCGCCAGGCGGTCGATCGAATGCAACAGCTGCTGCGGATCGAACTGCGTCGGCGGCGTGACCGGCACGATGAAGGCGCCATTGTCGGTGTCCAATTCCCGATACGACAAGCCAAAGGTGTCGCCGGTAAAAATACCAGAGTGGTCGAGGTCGACAATCGCCTGGTGATGCAGCGCATGCCCGGGTGTGTGCACGAATTCGAACGGCCGTCCGGCGAGATCCATGCGCTCAAGATCGCTCGTGATGAGCACGCGCTCCTGCGGCAGCGGCACAATCTCGCCGTAGAGCCGCCGATAGGCCGCCTCGCCATACACGCCGATTGACGCGGTGATCAACTTCGCAGGATCGATGAGGTGTGGTGCGCCGCGCGGATGCAGGACCGCGCGTGCATTGGGCAACTCCCGCATGAGAACGCCCGCACCGCCGGCGTGATCCAGATGCACGTGTGTCAGAAACACGAAGTCGACCGCTGCCCGGTCGATGCCGAGTTCCTCGAGCGCCGCGAGCAAATACGGCACCGAATGTGTCGTGCCGGTATCGACAAAGGCGGCACGGCCGTGCTGTTGAATGATATGCGCGGCCGCCATCCCGAGGCGTACGTACTCGGCATCCACCGCGGTGATGCCATTTGCGAATCGCGTAAGATGCGGCTTCAAGATAGCTCTCCGGCCTTGCGCCAAAGGCCGCGCCAAGCCGATGGCATAATAAGGAATCGTTCATTGTCGAAAGACCCTCGCACTGCGCGAGCGCCGCGTGATTAGCATTGCGCAATTGCCCCGCGGGTCGCAACATCCGCGTGACTTCTTCGACTGTCTCGCATCAATTGCCCATGCGCACCGCACTTGTCGCCGTCCAAGCGCTACCCGTCCTCCTGCTACTCATTCTTTGCGGCGCCGCACCGCGCACCGCCGCGGCGCAGGCTCGAATGGCAACGCCTGTGCATCAGGAGCGCGGCAATCTCGTTCTGGAGGGAATTCCGGCGCCCGATCCCGCGCTTGCCGAGCGTCTCGAGCGATATCTGCATGCGCGGCAGGCAAATTTTCTCGATTGGCTGCCCGATGGCGGCATGCTGGTTGCAACCCGCTTTGGGGACGTCGACGAGGTACACCGGCTTGCCGCCCCTCTTGGGATGCGCGAACAGCTTACGTTCCTCGCCGAGCCCATCACGGTAGCGCGCGCTCCGCAGATCCCGGGGGCGGAGGGTTTCGCCTACCTTACCGATCGCGGCGGCGATGAGAATGCCCAGGTCTACTACTACCGCCTGGCGGATCACAGCGCACGGCTCGTAAGCGATGGCAAATCGCTGCACGGCAGCCTCATCTGGTCGAAGAACGGCAAGCGCATTGCCTTTTATGGCAACGACCGCGATGGCGCAAGCTTTGACGTTTATGTTGCGGATATTGGCGCCGGCAGCGCGCCGCGACTGGTCGTCGGCGGGCATGCCGAAACCTGGTATCCGCTCGACTGGTCGACGGATGATCAGAAGCTTCTCGTGTGGAAGTACCTCTCCATCAGCGAAAGCTATCTGTACATCGTGGATGTGGCGAGCGGCGCTCTAACGCCGCTTGAAAAATCGAATCACAAGATCGGCATCCGTTCGGCCCGTTTTGCGGGTGATGGTCGCGGTGTGTTTGTCGTCTCAGACGAGGGCGGCGAGTTTGCGCAACTGCGCTATGTGGACAGCGTCACGCACGAATCGCGCAAGCTGACGGCGCACATCCCGTGGGATATCGAATCCTTCGACGCAAGCGCCGATGGACGCTACCTCGCCTACGTGTCGAACGAGGATGGCAAGAGCCGGCTCACGGTGGTCGACAACCAGCACAAACTCGAACTCGCCCCACCCGCTGTTCCGGATGGGCACATCAATGACGTGCGCTTCGATCGCGCCGGCCACCGCCTCGCCTTTTCCGCAGAGTCCGCGCAGACACCGCGCGATGCTTACGTCTACGACCCTGCGAGCAATAAGACCGAACGCTGGACACATAGCGAAGTGGGTCCCGTGGACGCTGCGACGTTCGTCAGCGCCGATCTCATCCGATATCCCACCTGGGATCGCGTCGATGGGCGACCGCGCATGATCTCGGCGTATCTCTACCAGCCGCGCAGCGCCGGGCCGCATCCGGTGCTCATCAATATTCACGGCGGCCCCGAGCTGCAGTACCGGCCGGACTTCGACGCCTTTACGCAGTTCCTGGTGAACGAGTTGGGCTACGTCGTCATCGCGCCAAACGTGCGCGGCTCATCGGGCTACGGCAAGAGCTTCCTTGCGCTCGACAACGGCGCTCTGCGCGAGGACGCGGTCAAGGACATCGGCTCTCTTCTGGTGTGGATCGGCTTGCAGAAGGATCTCAACCGCGATCGTGTCGTCGTCATGGGCGGTTCGTACGGCGGGTATATGGCGCTCGCGTCGCTTGCGGCCTACAACGATCGGCTGCGCGGCGGCATCGATGTGGTCGGCATCACGAATTTCGTCAGCTTCCTCGCCGGCACCGCCGCCTACCGCCGCGATTTGCGGCGTGCCGAATATGGCGATGAGCGCGACCCCAAAATGCGCGGATTTCTGTCGCGGATCTCACCGCTCACGAACGCGGCCTCCATCCGCCGGCCGCTATTTATTGTGCAGGGTCTCAACGATCCGCGTGTGCCGCCGGCAGAATCGCAACAGCTCGTGGCGCGCATTCGCGCGGGCGGCGGAGAGGTTTGGTATCTGGCTGCGAAAGACGAGGGCCATGGCTTTCATAAGAAGCCGAACCGCGACTTTTACATGCAGACGGCTGCCATGTTCCTGGAGCGTCTGGCGAAGCCCTGAAAGAGCGCGCCGCGACGGCTCTAGCTACTGCCCGGCGGAAAAACGCGAGTAAGCGCGCGGCAGCGTCTGCAACGCGGGCTCCTGCTTTGAGAAGTATTCCGCAAGCGCCTCGATCTGCGCGCTCGTGAGCTTTGCGACAAAGCTCGCCATAATGAGGTTCTTGCGGGCGCCCTTCTGATACTCATCGAGCGAGCGCGCGATGTAATCCGCGTGCTGGCCGGCGAGCGTCGGATACAGCGGTGTGATACCGACGCCGTCAGCGCCGTGGCAGGAGACGCACAGGCCCGCCACCTGCGGAACCTGCGCCGCGTCGCGGTGGCCAGAAGGAAGCGGCGTGCCGGCAAAGAATGCTGCGATATCGGTCATGTCCTGTTCGGAGAGCTCCTGGGCCTGCGAATGCATGGTGAAGTGCGAGCGCTCGCCGCTCTTATACGCCTTCAAGGCAGAGACGATGTATTCGGGATGCTGGCCCTTTAACTCCGGGA
>DAITPA010000072.1:0-7752 GCA_036833805.1 Steroidobacteraceae bacterium
GGCGGTTCGCCGGCGCACCATCCTCGTCGCCCGCCTGGCGGCCATGCTGGGGGCCATGTTCGAATCGTCCGAACAGCCGGCGGTGCCGCACGCCGTGGACCGCCAGGACGTGCGCCCCGGCGATGTCGCACGGCTCCGGCTGCTGCTGCGTAAAGCGGAACGCGACCTTCGGAGGCGCTCGTGACCGATCTCATCGCGAGCGCGATCGACTGGTTGCTCACCTGGTTCGTGCACGCAACCATCGCCTGTGCCATTGCGCTCGCCGCGGGCCGATGGGTGATCCGCGAACCGCGGTTTCGCGATTACCTGTGGAAGGGCGCACTGATTGCGCCCTTGGCATCGTCATGTATTGCGGCCGCGGTCGCGAAGCTTCCCGGTCGCGGCAGTGCAGGCGTCGTGCATCTCCCGTCCGTCATGCGCGAGCTCCTGCCGTCCGCCCTGCCACCGGTGACGGCGACACTGCAGCTCACCGGCGGCTCGACGGAGACGGCCTCTCCGCGGATTCTTGAGCCACTCTCGCGCCCGATCCGCTATGTCCTTACACTCGGGATGCTGATCCCGGCAGCGCTGACTGGCGCACGGCTGGTCCGGCGACGGCGACGATTCAGCGATCTGCTTCGGGCGCGACGAGCCACGAGTTCATCGCTGCTCGGCGTCGCCAACGAGGCCGTGCTCACGCGCACCGGGCGGCCGGTGCGTGTCACGATGTCTGAAGCAGTCGGAAGCGCGGCCGCTTTGGGCCGGGCGGAGGTCTGCGTCGCGGCCGGTGCGTTCGAGAGACTCGCGCCGGCGGAGCGACGCAGCATCATCGCGCATGAAGTGGCGCATCTCGACCGCCGTGACCCTGCGTGGATTGCTCTCGCGCAGACGCTCGCTTCTGTGATGGTGGTCGTGCCGCTGATCGGCATGGTCGCACATCGGTTCCGGCGCGACGCTGAATTCATTTGTGATGACATGGCGATCCGGCGGGTGGGAAACGCCATGGCGCATGTGCGTGCGCTTGCCGCATTCGCCAACGCATTTGATCCGGCATCACGGCACGTAGCGACCTTCGCCTCGGAACACTCGCCGATCATTCAGCGCGCGGAACGCATTCTCGGGGCCGACCGCGCTCGCCGCTCGTCCTGGTCTGCGGGAGTTGCAACAGCATGCGTAGCCGCCGGTGCATTTGCCCTCTTGTCGTTGCTGCCGTTTGTTTCGACTAAGCCGCGAAGCGTCATGGTGCGGAGCGAGGTGCGCACGATTCTCGCCTCCCCGCGGGCGCGAGCGACGCACAGGCTCAACGTAACGGTCGAGTCGCCCTAGGTTAGGCAGCTTTGCTAGCGTTTGAAAAATCCGGCGTTAGTCATCCAGTCCGCGCATGTATGTCTCGCGGCGTGCATCATCAGCCTAACTAGTAATTGTACTACGTGCTTAGTCTGAGTCACGATCGACAGCACGAAGCGACAGCAATCGAGCGCTGTGAGGCCGCCAGAACTCGTTAGACCGAGTTAGATCGCCATTCTAACGAGCTTAGCCCACTCGCTTTTCGCAGGCGCGTTGGCACGAGCACGCCCATCAAGCGTGAGGTGATGGAGTAAGAGTGACAGCGGACTGAGTATTCCGAGCTCACTCCTGATCCAAGAGCAGGAGACGGTCGACCTCTCGCTTGATGGGCGTTAGCTCTCAGCGGAAGCCAGCGCCTCACGCCCTAGGGGCATGCAGCTGCTCTACACCGAAGTTGAACGGTAAAAGCCACAGACATCTCTCCCGAGGTCCTCAAACGGGAGAGATGCCGCTTCGCGGATCACGCGATTCCGGTAGAAAACTGCGAAAGCCTCTGCTCTTGTCGACTCACTCTCTGAAGCCTGTGATAGCGCCAACGGCTTAATTGGCAAATAGCGTTCGAGAGGGTCCGCCTAGGGTTTGGGCGCCTCGCCTGAGGTACGCCACGCGTTCAACGCGCCACGCTTCTCTCGCTCGACCGCCCACCGCGCCACATTCCTGCCGAGAGCCAATCCAACATCATCGTCGAAGCGGTAGTGAATCCCACCGTAGAGACGAGACATTGCTGCTTCCTCGGCGATCTGGGCGAACTGCGCGCGTTCCTGGGGAAAGAAATGACTAAGGACCCCTTCGAATGCGCCCCCGCCGCAGGCGTGAGCGGACGGGTAGGACGGAAAGTTCGGCAGGCTTAGGCTGTCGGCCAGCACCAGCGTCGTGTCCGCCTGCGAAGGTCGAATAGTCCAGTAGTGGTACTTGGCCTCGAAGCACGCGACGACCGCATCTAATGCGGCGACGTTAAGCAGAGCAAGGACGCGTACCGCGTTGATGTCGGACATGTGATGTCGGATCAGCGCGTCGGATGCAATCTCGTTCCAGCGCGCCGATGGATCTACTGAATTCCAGCGTTGTGCGATCGCAGTCTGTTCAGGAGTTCGCCCCCGAGCGACGCGTCGCACCTCGTCAAGTGCTGCCTTGAACTCTGGTGAGTCGAATGCAGGAGGTGGTTTCGGACGGAATTGCGAGTTTGAGTCCAACAACCAGGCACGGCTTTGGGCGACGAAGATGCCGATAGGCGGGATGTTCGCTGCGCTGTACCACATTCCCGGTCCCGTCGGGATCGTGCCCTTGAATGGTGCGGCGAGAATAAACGGTGGTGGTGCCCAGGCGGTAACAAGACGGGCGGCGTCCTCGCCGAGGCGTTGACCGGCCGTTGCTGCATCTGCGCCACCACGCATGCGTGCCTGCTCGAGATCGCGGGCCAACTCCTGCGCAATGGAGGGGCGCACCGCTGTGTACTGGTCCGCGAGTGCGGCGGCAGATGCGCTGGCAATGGCCGCATCCGCAGAGGCGGAGCGATTATCTCGCGCCGAAGTCGCGGCGGCATACTGCGCGACGCTGAGCATGGCGTACACGCGGGCCAGCATCGGCTGCGGCGTCTCGGCAAGTCGGCGAAGGGCGGCGGAGTCCCCACTCGCTACGGCTGCCTTTCGGATTTCTCGCCTTCGAGCAGCGGATTCGTCCGCGAATTTTGGCACGAGTCTGTTCCAGCGAACGCTGACTGATGTACCTATTTCCGCTCGCGGGTCAGCGTGCGTCGTCTGGAGCTGCGCCCCGAGCACGGCGGTGTGGCTGGCGAGGATGACCAACGGGAGCATGAGCAACTGTATGGGGCTTCGCATGAGAGTCTCGGGATAAGGAGTGTCGTCCTAAGCCAACTCGTCGGGAACTGGCCGTGGACTCTGGTGCCTACGCGAGATCTGCCAACTAAGTTTCGCGGGTGGTCTACTGAAGTATACCACCACTCCACCAAGCAACGCGGGGTACGTTCATGACAAGTGGCCCGATAATGTGACAGGTGATATACTGGAATATCTCACCCGTCCACCACATTGCCCCCGGGTCCGCCTTCATGAATGTCTGGGCCGGAGTGGTAACAAGCTTCGCCTGGCACGCCGGCCAGGTACCGTTGACGTTACGCCTCGCGCGGGCGCTCATGCAGGACCCCCCTTTGTCCCCTGCCTTGGAGGGGGCCGCTAAGGGCGGTAGTGGCGGTTAAAGCCAGCTCGCCGACGAGGGTTGAAACCATGAGCGTCCAAGCCCCGTAGGTGCTCTACTGAAGTAAATCACCAGTCCACCTAAGGTACTCGCGGGGTCCCGACTCATGAAAGGAGCACTCCAGCTGATCGCGAAGCCATTGCGCATCCACGCCACGCGGATCGTCGCACTGGCACTCCCCCTGTCCGCCCTGGCCGCGCAGACGCCGTCGCAAGCGTTCTACGCCGGACGCACCGCGGTGCTAGCGGGCGATCACGACAATGCCATCCGCCAGCTCGAGCGCGCCATCGAGCTAGACGATTCCAATGCGGACTACCACTACTGGCTCGGTCGCGCCGTGTACGAAGCTGCCCCACGCGCCAGCAAGCTGCGCGTGCCGGGGATGGCGCGCCGCGTCCGAAATGAATGGGAACGCGCAGTGGCGCTCGACCCCAATAACATCGATGCGCGTGCCGGCCTCGCCGACTGGTACGCGATGGCGCCCGGATTCATGGGTGGAGACAAGGCCAAGTCACGAGAGCAGGCGTCCGAGATCGCGAAGCGAAATCCAATGCGCGGCGCGATGGCGAGCGCCGTAATCGCAAGTCACGAGGACAACTGGGTCGCCGAAGTAGAAGCCTACCAGCGGGCCGTCGCACTCGCGCCAGACACCGCCGCCGCATACGTGGCACTCGCCGACGCGTACGTCCGTACGAATCGCATGGACAGCGCGTTCGTCACCATCGCTCGATATGCGTCGCGACGATCCACCGATCCCTGGCGGCTCTACTATCTTGGCCGCCTCGCCGGGTCGACCGGCCAGCGACTGGAGGAAGGCGATCAGGCGTTGCACCAATTCCTCGCCGCACCTCCGCCTGATGTCACCGCTCCCGGTTCGTCACGCGCGCGCTATTGGCTCGGCAAGATCGCCGAGCACCGCGGGAATGCGCAGATGGCGCGGGAGAATTATCAGAGTGCACTACAGACAAATCCTGCGAACTATGCAGCGAAACAGGTTTTGGAGAAGCTGAAATGAATCCCACCTGGAGCGACGACCAGCCGATCTACCGTCAGCTGCGCGACCGGGTGGTCGCGATGATCCTGGAGGCCGCGATCGCCGAGGGCGAAGCACTTCCCTCCGCGCGGACTGTGTCGGCGGAATACCGCATCAACCACCTCACCGTACTCAAGGCGTATCAAGAGTTGTCGGATGAGGGGATAGTAGAAAACCGGCGCGGCGTCGGCTTGTTCGTGAACCCTGGAGCGCGAGAACGTCTGCTGCGCAGCGAGCGCAGACTTTTCCTCAAGGAAGAGTGGCCGCGCATCCGCTTGGTGATACAGCGATTGGGGCTGAAACCCGAGGAGCTGCTCCGCTCCCGAACTTCCGCCGCGCGCCCGAAAGCGCGAGTTCGCTGACTATGAGTTGCGTGATCGCTCGCGGAGTTCGCGCCACGCTCGGCGGCCGGCCGGCGCTGAACGGAATCGATATCGAGATAGATGAAGGCCGCGTGGTTGGCGTCATGGGTCTGAACGGCGCTGGCAAGTCGACGCTGCTCCAGGCTCTGGTCGGCCTCGTCCCGGTGGAGGGCGAGCTGCGCGTGCTCGGCCGCGATCCCTGGCGCGACCGTGCGGCGCTGATGCGCCAAGTGAGCTTCGTCGCTGACGTAGCAGTCATACCGCGCTGGCTACGGGTTTCGAACGCGGTGGAGTATTTCGACGGAGTGCATCCGGCATTCGATCGCGAAAGAACCTCCGATCTCCTCGCGCGCAGCGGCATCGGCCTTGGCGATCGCGTTGGCACTCTCTCCAAGGGCATGATCGCCCAGCTCCAACTCGCTCTCGCCCTTGGCGTCGAGAGCAGGCTGTTGGTGCTCGACGAGCCGACGCTCGGCCTGGACGCGCTGTACCGGAAACGATTCTTCGACACGCTGCTGGCAGGGTTCGCCCAAGGCGGGCAAAGCGTGGTGATTGCCACCCATGAAATCGACGAGATTCAACATGTGCTCACGGACGTTGTGTTCGTGGCAGGCGGCCGGGTGGTGTTCCAGTGCACGTCGGATGAACTCGAGGAACGGTTCGTGGAGATCCACGTTCATCCCGAGCACATCGACATTGCGCGCGCCATGGGGCCGCTGCACGAGCGACCCACCATCGGCGGGAAGATCCTCATGTTCGATCGGGGCGAGCGCGATCGACTCAGCCTCCTCGGTGATCTGCGCCGACCGAGCGTCGCGACGCTCTTCACGGCTATCGTCGACAATGACGCGAGCGACTCATGGTGAATGCCATGCTTTGGTCTCTGCGGCGCGAGCTGTGGGAGCACCGCTGGACGTGGCTCGTTCCCGCGGCGGTCGGATGCGGCGCCGTCGCCATCGATACCGCGGTGACAGGTCTTAACGTTGCCGGACTCGCTGGCGCGACACACGCTGCTTCAGCGGCAGTCGTCGGCCAACTCTCGACGCTACTCGACATCACGATCCGCATCGTGCTCGTCACGGGAACAATCGTGGCGTTCGTGTACTGCGCGGAGGCGTTGAACGGAGAGCGGCGCGACCGCAGCATCCTTTTCTGGAACTCGCTGCCGGTGGGCGACGGGACAGCCGTCGCGGCGAAGGCCTGCGTGCCGCTTTGTGTTGTTCCGGTCATCACCTTCGTGGTGATCGTGCTGGCACAACTCGCCACGCGTATCGCCGTCGCCGGACACGGAGTTGCACTGCGCATCCCGCTCGCCACTCCCGGCGCCGCCGCGGCGGAAGTGTTCGCGGCCGCGTTATGGACTTCGCCCGTCTACGCGTGGATTCTGCTCGTCTCCGCGCGGGCACGGCGCGCTGTGCTGCTGCTCGCGTTTCTACCACTCATCGTGATAGCGATGATCGAGCGTCTGATATTCGGAGAGACGAGCGTCGCCCACGCGCTGTTCGATCGTGGACTGGGCCGATATTGGACCCCCGGCCTCCCGCTCGTCTCGAACATGACGAGTTGGCCCGCGCTCAACCTGCTGCGCTCTCCCGCGCTGTGGACGGGGGTGATTCTGGCTTCCGTCACGCTGCTCGCGGTCGCGCAGCAGCGCCGGCATATCGCTGCTCAAATCCCCTAGAACTCATCTTCATCCGGAGCCACTCATGACTGCCGCTGTACACCCGTATAGAACCGGCTTCTCCGCAACGAGCTCGCCCACGCGCCCCTCGATGAAGTCGCTCGGACGGCGCGCGGGGTTGTTGTACCTGCTTCAATGCCTGCCAGCCCCTTTCGCGCTGCTGTTCGTGCCTGGCCGCATCTTCGTTGCTGGCGACATCGCCGCTACCGCGGACCGGGTGCGTGAGAACGCCCTGCTGCTGCGCGCATCCATCGTCACCGAGATCGTGATCTGTCTCATCACCATCTTCAGCGCCATCGCGATCTACCGCTTGTTGCGCGAAGTGGATGACTACTTAGCTCTCGTGACAGCTCTACTCATGTGGATCTCGCTTCCGATTCAACTCGTGAATCTCGTGAATGACATGGCGGCGCTCGTGCTCGCGAACGGAACGACGTATCTGTCTGCCTTTAGCAATGCGCAGGTGAATGCTCTCATTTATCTTTTTGTTCGATTGCACGCGAAGGGACTCGACATCGCGCAAGTCTTCTGGGGCCTCTGGCTCCTTCCGTGGGGGTTAGCTGCCGTCCGCTCCCGCTTCATGCCGCGCTGGATCGGTGTTGCCATTATCCTGGCGGGCGTGGGCTACGTGCTCAACTCCGCAGTCTCCATCCTGGCGCCCTCGCTCTCGCCTGTGTTGTCGAACTATCTGCTCGCGCTCGGCGTCGGCGAGATCCCCAACATTGTTTGGCTGCTTGGGTGGGGCGCGCGCGAGCCGCACTCGTCGGCAATTCGCTCGGCGAACCTGTGACGCGCCGATTTTTTAACGGGCGCGACGCGAGTCGCCTCATTGCTGGATCCTCCTGTTGGAGTGCTTAAACTCGTGGCGTCGGTTTGAAACACGCGAAGAGGTGGTCACTGCTGTCGGTTCCGCTGTCGGTTGAGTCCGACATTATCCGGCATCCCGAAGGGTGAACAACGGCAGATCACGCTGTCCGTCAACGATTTACGGGTTTCTTGCCGGACTTCCCACTCCCCTTCGGTCGCCTGATAAGCGTGAGGTCGGCACTGCTCGCGAAAGGCAGATGTACCGACCCCAAGATCGGTCTGTAGCGATTACCCGTTTCTTTACCCGTTTCTCCCTGCAAAGTACGGCA
>DAITPA010000073.1:0-7674 GCA_036833805.1 Steroidobacteraceae bacterium
TTCTGTTGAAAAACTCTGATTTCAGGTACGCCTAAAAAATCAGACGCTCTGCAGGACCGAAAGCGCAATTTAACTCGGGGGACATACGGGAAATACTCAATGTCCTCGCACAGAGCCTCGAGATCATCGATACGAGAAAAGTGAGGGCCATCTTTGGTACCAGACTTTCGGCTGAAAAACGGCGCTCTCAGGATTCCACGTTTTTCAACACAATCGATCAAACTTGGACGCTCGGCACGTTTACGTCACAACGCGCGTATAGCTCATTTGAAATGAAACAAGGTCGTGCGGGTTCGTAGCCAGTTCACTAGCACTCCGGTACGTTGACTGCGAGACCTCCCTCGGACGTCTCCTTGTAGATGGTCGACATATCGGCGCCAGTCTGGCGCATTGTCGCGATCACCTGGTCCAACGACACCTTGTGCGTGCCGTCGCCTCGGGTGGCAAGACGCGCCGCATTGATTGCTTTGACGGCGCCCATAGCGTTTCTCTCGATGCAGGGGATCTGCACGAGTCCTGCGACTGGATCACAGGTGAGTCCGAGGTTATGCTCCATGCCAATCTCTGCCGCGTTCTCTACCTGCTCCGAAGTTCCGTGCAGCGCTGCGACGAGTCCCGCGGCCGCCATCGAGCAGGCGACGCCGACCTCCCCTTGGCAACCCATCTCCGCTCCCGAAATGGATGCGTTTTTCTTGTAGAGCATGCCGATCGCGCCTGCCGTCAGGAGGAAGCGAATGACGCCGTCATCGTTCGCGCCGGGCTCAAAGCGCCGGTAGAAGTGCAGAACCGCCGGCACGATGCCGGCAGCCCCATTGGTTGGCGCCGTCACGACACGGCCACCCGCCGCGTTTTCTTCATTCACCGCGAGCGCCCACGCGTTTACCCAGTCCATGACATCGAGCGGATTGGCGACACCCTTGCTCTCGGTCAGCATGCGGTAGAGCTTCGGCGCACGACGCCGCACCTTTAACACGCCGGGGAGCATCCCAGTCTGACGAAAACCCCGCTCCACGCACGCCTGCATGACGTTCCACAAGCGCAACAGGCCGGCGCGCACTTCCTGCTCCGTTCGCCACGCGCATTCATTCGCCATCACGAGTTCAAAGAGCTCAAGCCCCTGTTCGCGACAGCGCACCAGAAGCTCATCGCCGGAGTCAAATGGATAAGGCGACGGAACACGACCCGCGGGCGCCGCGGGCGTTTCGTCACCACGCAGGATGAAACCGCCGCCGATGGAAAAATAATCCACTTCGCGCAGCGTGTGCCGATCAAGGCCGAGCGCAGTAAAGCGCATCCCGTTCGAATGCCGCTCCAAACGCTCGTGCTTCATGAAGAGAAGCTGCATCGGCTCATCAAAGGGTATTTCGTGGCGACCCAGAAGCCTGATGCGACCGGTCGCGCGGATGCGCGCGACCGCAGGCTCCATTTGATCGGGGTCCACTGTCTCGGCAGCCGCGCCCTCAAGCCCCAAGAGGACAGCGCGATCCGTGCCATGTCCCACGCCCGTGAGAGCAAGCGATCCATACAACCGTACGGCGATTTCCTGCGTCTCCTGCAGCAGGCCGTCGCGCTCAAGAGCGAGCGCGAACTCGTGCGCCGCGCGCATCGGTCCCATCGTGTGCGAACTCGAAGGACCGATGCCGATCTTAAAAATGTCAAATACGCTCAACGTCATTCGATAACACCGCCTCATTCCTCAGCGAGCGACAAAAGGCTCGCATTGCCGCCCACCGCGGCCGTATTGATGCTGATCGTCTGCTCGCTCGCAAAGCGCGCTAGATAGTGCGGACCGCCCGCCTTTGGGCCGGTGCCCGAGAGCCCGCAGCCGCCGAAGGGCTGAACGCCAACGACCGCGCCGATCATATTCCGATTGACATAGATATTCCCGACCCGCGCCCGCGCAGCAATCCGCTCTGCGACGGAGTCGATACGCGTGTGAATACCAAGCGTCAGCCCGTAGCCCATGCCGTTGAGCTCGTCTACCACCTGGTCAAGATCGCTCGCACGATAGGTAACCACATGGACGATGGGCCCAAACACCTCGCGTTCAAGCGACGCAAGGCCACGCAATTGAACCGCGAGAGGCGCAAAGAACCTTCCCCTGCCTGCATCGGCGCCAAGTGGCGCTCGGTGATGCCAAGTGGCGCCCGCCGTGACACGTGCGGCATGCGCCTCGAGCATCTGGAGTGCCTCGCGATCAATGACCGGCCCGATGTCGGTCGCAAGCCATGCAGGGTTACCCAAGCGCAGCTCGTCCATGTGACCCGCCAGGAGTTCCTTGACTCGCGGCGCGACTTCCTGCTGCAAAAGGAGCACGCGCAGCGCCGAGCAGCGCTGCCCTGCGCTGTTGAATCCGGACGCGACTGCATCGAGCACCACCTGCTCGGGCAGTGCTGAGCTATCGACCAGCATCGCATTGATGCCGCCGGTCTCAGCTATGAAAGTCGCGATCGATCCAGGGCGCGCGGCGAGACTGCGCTCGATGAGGCGCGCAGTCTCGGTCGACCCGGTGAAGACGACCCCGGCGAGGCGCGGGTCGCACGTCAGCGCTGCGCCGACCGTCGCGCCGCTCCCCGGTAGGAATTGCAGCACGTCAGTCGGCACGCCGGCCTCGTGCAGGAACTGCACGGCAAGCGCAGCGGTGAGCGGCGTCTGTTCGGCGGGCTTCGCGATCACCGCATTGCCGGAGGCGAGCGCCGCGGCAATCTGCCCAGTGAAGATCGCGAGCGGAAAATTCCACGGACTGATGCAGGCAAATACGCCGCGGCCCCGGAGGCGCAACGCGTTGCTCTCGCCGGTGGGACCACGCAGCATCGTTTGCTGGCCAAACAGCAAGCGCGCCTGCTGTGCGTAGTAGCGCAGGAAGTCGACCGCCTCACGCACTTCCGCGACACTGTCCGGCAATGTCTTGCCCGCTTCGAGCACGCAGCGCGCAATGAACTCATGGCGGCGCGCTTCAAAGAGTTCCGCCGCGCGCTCCAGAACCGCTGCGCGCTCGGCTGCGTCGCGCGCTTCCCACGCCGGCCACGCGCTCCTTGCGCCGGCGAGCGCGCCCTCGACATCGGCAGCCGAGGCCTGCACGACCTCGCCGATGGATTGCGGCTCGTTTGCGGGATTAAACATTGCAACCCGTTCGCCTCGGCCTGCCTTGCCATTGATCATCGACGTCGCGCGCCACGGCGCCGACGCTGCCGCCTCGCAGGCCCGTTTGAGGGCAGCAAGTTCCGCCGGATCCGCGAAATTGACGCCGAGCGAATTCGGACGCTCGCTGCCAAAGAGCGCGCGCGGCAGAACGATGCGCGGATGTGCAACCTGCGCCAGCCGATCGACCTCGGCGATGGGATCAGCGACGACCGCCGCCGCCGGCAGCCGCTCATCAACGACGCGATTCACAAAGGAAGTATTGGCACCGTTTTCAAGCAGGCGCCGCACCAGGTACGGCAACAGATCCTCATGTGCACCGACCGGCGCATAGACTCGACAAGGGTAGTCGTCGGCGTCGGCGCCGATCACTTGCGCGTACAGCTCCTCGCCCATGCCATGCAGGCGTTGGAATTCGAATGCGCGCGGGCGCTCGCGAAAGAGCTCGGTGATGTAGGCCACGGTGTGCGCGTTATGGGTCGCGAACTGAGGAAAGATCACATCAGTTGCGGAGGCCAGGAGGCGTGCGCACGCAAGATACGCCACGTCCGTGTTTGCTTTGCGCGTAAACACCGGGTAGTCCGCAAGGCCGCGCTCCTGAGCTCGCTTAATCTCACTATCCCAATACGCGCCTTTTACGAGACGCACCGTGACGCCGCGGCCGAGCGTGCGTGTGCGTGCGATGAGCCATTCGAGAAGTGCCGGCGTGCGTTTTTGATATGCCTGCACGGCGAGCCCAAAGCCGCCGTATTGCGCGAGCGCATCGCTTGCCAACACGACATCGATCAGGAGCAGCGAGAGCTCCAGCCGGTCCGCCTCCTCCGCGTCGACGGTGAGGCCAATGCCCGCCTCGCGTGCGAGCCCAACGAGCGCAATGAGACGCGGCGCGAGCTCCGCGAGCACGCGTGCGCGTTGTGCAAACTCATAGCGCGGATGTAGAGCTGAGAGCTTGACCGAAATACTGTGGCGCGCCGTCATCGCGACATCGGCTTCGATTGCGCGCCCGACCGCGACAATCGCCGCTCGATATTTCTCAAAATAATGCTCGGCATCGACTTCGCTAAGCGCCGCCTCGCCCAGCATGTCGAAGGAGTAGCGGTACGCGCGTTCGCTCGTCCCGGTCGTTCGCTCGAGCGCCTCTTCGATCGTGCGGCCCATGACAAATTGCTGCCCCAGGATCCGCATCGCCTGCCGCAGCGCGGCGCGCGCCACGGGCTCGCTGATGCGCGAGGCGAGACGCGCGAACCAGCCGCCGACGGAACTCACCTCGGCGCGGTCGACGTCGACGATGCTGCCCGTCAACATGAGGCCCCAGGTTGATGCATTGACAAACAACGACTCGCTGTCGCCTAGATGATCCTCCCAAGACCCGGCCGCAATCTTGTCGGCGATCAGCCGGTCGGCGGTATGCGCATCCGGAATGCGCAGCAGCGCCTCCGCCAGACACATGAGGATCACGCCTTCGGGGGACGCCAGGTGGTACTCGCGCAGAAACGCATCCAGGCCCGATCCGGTTGGTCGCGCCGCGCGCACGGCCTGAACGAGTGCGAGCCCGCGCGCCTGTACCGCCGCGGCATCGGCCGCGCCGAGCCGCGCACGCTCCGCAAGCGCGCGCACGATAGGCTCCTCGGCGGCGAGAAATGCGGGATTTATTGCGGCGCCGACCGTGGAGGCAAGCGCAACGTTGTCCGGCACTACAAAACGCACCGTGCGAGAAGGTGAAGAGCGCATGGTGCGAGTATAATTCATTGCATGAACTCGTCGATTCTGGAGCGCTTGCGCACCGATCTTGCGGGTCTGCGCACTGCCGGTCTTTACAAAAGCGAGCGCGTCATCGCCGGCCCCCAGGGCGCGGTCATTCGCAGCAGCGAGCGTGACGTCATCAACCTGTGCGCCAACAACTACCTGGGGCTTGCCAATCACCCGGCCGTGCGGGAAGCGGCGCATCGCGCCATCGACGCCAAGGGCTACGGCATGGCTTCGGTGCGTTTCATCTGTGGCACGCAGGCGGTGCACAAGCAGCTCGAGACACGCTTGAGCCGCTTTCTTGCGACCGAGGATGCGATTCTGTATTCCTCCTGCTTCGATGCGAACGGCGGACTGTTCGAGACGCTGCTCGACGAGCGCGATGCGGTGATCTCCGATGCGCTCAATCACGCGAGCATCATCGACGGCATACGGCTGTGCAAAGCGCAGCGTTATCGCTACGCGAACAGCGACATGGCGGAGCTCGAGAGCCGACTGCAAGAAGCCCAAGGCGCGCGCACGCGGCTCATCGCAACCGACGGCGTCTTTTCAATGGACGGCTACATTGCGAACCTTGGCGCCATCTGCGACCTCGCGGAGCGCTACGACGCCCTCGTGATGGTCGACGATTCGCATGCCACGGGATTCATGGGCGCAACAGGTCGCGGCACTCCCGAGCACTGCGGCGTCGCAGCGCGCATCGATATCTACACCGGCACCTTTGGCAAGGCTTTGGGCGGCGGCTGCGGCGGCTATGTCGCTGCACGCAAGGAGATTGTCGACTGGCTGCGGCAGCGTTCGCGCCCGTATTTGTTCTCGAACAGCATTCCGCCACTCGTCGCGGCTGTGAGTCTGCGGGTGCTCGATCTTCTCGATGACAGCCCGGAGCTGCGCGCACGGCTGTTCGACAATGCGCGCTATTTTCGCGCTGGCCTTACGCGCGCGGGCTTTGATCTCAAGCCCGGCGAGCACCCCATCATTCCCGTCATGCTCGGCGATGCAGCGCTCGCAGGACGCATGGCGGACCGCTTGCTGGAGCGCGGCGTGTACGTCATCGGCTTCTCGTTTCCGGTCGTGCCGCAGGGGCAGGCTCGCATTCGCACGCAGATGTCGGCAGCTCTGACGCGAACGCAACTGGATCTTGCGCTCGAGGCCTTCACAAGCGTCGGCCGCGAATTAGGAGTGGTTAAATGAAAGCTTTGGTCAAGAAAGAACGCCGGCCGGGGATCTGGCTCGACGAAATTGCAGAGCCGAAAATCGGTCCCAACGATGTGTTGATCAAGATCGCCAAGACCGCAATCTGCGGCACTGACATGCACATCTATAAATGGGATAGCTGGGCGCAAAAGACGATTCCAGTGCCGATGGCAGTCGGCCACGAGTATTACGGGCACATCGTTGAGATCGGCTCGGAAGTGGCCGGCTTTAAGGTCGGCGATCGGGTCTCCGGAGAAGGCCATATCACCTGCGGCTACTGCCGCAATTGCCGCGCGGGTCGGCGCCACCTGTGCCGCAATTCGGTCGGAGTTGGTGTCAATCGGCCGGGCGCCTTTGCCGAGTATCTCGCCATCCCGGCCGGCAACGCTTTCAAACTTTCCCCCGCCATTTCGGATGACGTCGCCTCAATCCTCGATCCTTTTGGCAACGCCACGCACACCGCGCTCGCCTTCAACATGGTGGGCGAGGATGTGCTCATCACGGGCGCGGGCCCTATTGGCATCATGGCCGTCGCCATCGCGCGCTTCGTCGGCGCGCGCCACGTCGTTATCACTGACGTCAATGACTACCGTCTGCAGCTGGCGCGAAAAATGGGCGCATCGCGCGCGGTCAATATCGGGCGCGAGTCCCTCGACCAGACGATGAAGGATCTTGACATGCAAGAGGGCTTCGATGTGGGTCTCGAGATGTCCGGCAACGCGGCGGCGCTGCGCGAGCTGCTGCGGACCATGCATCACGGCGGCAGTGTCGCGATTCTCGGGATCCCGCCGGAAGACACCGCCATCGACTGGAATCAGGTCATCTTCAAGGGCCTAACGATCAAGGGCATCTACGGCCGCGAGATGTTTGAGACCTGGTACAAAATGTCGAGCCTGCTGCAGAGCGGACTATCGCTTGCGCCGATCATCACGCACCATTTCGGAATCGAGGATTACATAAAAGGCTTCGAGACGATGGGCTCCGGCCAGTCCGGCAAAGTCATTCTCGACTGGGCAGCCTGACGCGACAGATGCTGCGCCTTGCCGCGCACGACCAAGTCAAGCGCCGCTAGCCGCTGCCGCGGGGTCAACGGCGAGCCTGCTGGCGGATGCGCTTGGGAGCGCCGCTATGGGTCCATGGTCGTCAATTGCGCGCCGCTGTCGGCGACGAATACCGCGAGCAGTTGCGCCGGCTCCTGCGAGCTTGCGTTCTCGCTCACGAGATGCACGCTGGCGGCAGGCTCGAAGAAACTTTCACCGGCGTGGTATATCCGCGCAGGTCCCGTAACTGAGTTCTGCGAACGCACCGCGCCCGATATCACAAAGGCAAAAACGTCGCCGGCATGATGATGTTTCGGTGATTTGCCACCTGGGGCGTACCTGACAACTACCGCGGTCAATTTCTTGCCCGGCACGTCCGCCAGGCTCTTGGATAGCAACAGCTTCTCATGACTTGAGGGCACATCGCCGTGCACCATGTACGGGGCTGCAACAAGCAATAGAGCGGCGCCTGCGAACACCGTATAGGCAACCTTGCGGGTGCCTGTCCAAAAGCTGCGCGTAATCATCCGGCTCTCCTGGTCTAATCTAA
>DAITPA010000074.1:0-7598 GCA_036833805.1 Steroidobacteraceae bacterium
ATCATAGCAATCCCCGAGAAATACTGCACAGTTATTTAGGGGACACTACACTAGAAACTGCTGTGCAGACCGTCGATGACGAACTGCACCGCAAGCGCCCCCAAAATCACGCCCGCAAGGCGATTTGTCACGTTGGCACCCGTGACGCCGAGCACCCGCTGCAAGGGCTCGGCGAGCCACATCATGGCGAGGGTGATCGCAAGCACGAGCGTAGCAGCGGCGAGTAGACCCAGGAACAGGGCCGGCTGGGTGCCGAGGTGAACCGGTCCGAACCAGAGCAGGATGGTCGCGAGCGCACCGGGTCCGGAAATAAAAGGAAACGCGAGCGGAAACACGGAGACGTCTGCGCGGCGCTGGTTTTCGGCGCGCTCGGTGGTCGAGGTGCGCGTGCCGGACTCGCGCGCGTAGACCATGTCGAGCGCGATCAAGAAGAGCAGAAGCCCCCCGAAGATGCGGAAGGCGGCGAAACTGATCCCCATGAGCGAGAGAAAGTCGGCGCCGCCGACGGCGAATAGCAGAATGATGCCGCCCGAAATTATGACCGCCTTCAAAGCCATGCGGTGTTTGTAAGCTGAGCTTGCGCCGTCGGTGAGACCGTTGAAGAGCGGAATGAGGGACACGGGCTCAACCACGAACAAGAACACGACGAAGAATTTGACCAGCTGCTCGACCATGATGCTCTGCACGGCAAAATAACTTCTTGAAAGCGCCACACGCGAGGCGCAACATGAAATCGCGCCTAGCTCGTGTGCAATCGAGCATAACAGTGCTCCATATGATCCGCGACGCCGCGCCGTGCGTTCGCGAAAGAATGCACGCTTGAGATCCACCGGGACATTGCAGGAGGTGCCATGAACATTCCGAAACCGAATATCGGCGACTGGTATCGCAAACCCGGCGGCGCGCTCTTCGAGGTGGTCGCCTACGACGAGGACGACGGCACCATCGAGATCCAATACTTTGACGGCACCATCGAGGAATTGGAGCGCGAGGACTGGAACGCGCAATGGAAGGACGGCTCGCTCGAAGCGGGCGAGGCGCCGGAGGACTGGAGCGGCGCGGTCGACGTCGATTCGCCCGAGGAAGACGCCGGTTCGGATTCGGGTTTCGGCGAGCGCGATCTGCGCGCAAACACGCTCGAGGGAATTGAGCGCTTCAGATAGCGTCGATCGAACGCATAAGCGCGCCGACATCCACCTCGTCGGCGAGCATCACGAAGCCGCCCTCGAGCTTTACGGGAATCGCGCGCAAGTTCTGCCCGGCGCACGGACCTGCGATGCAATAGCCGGACAGCTTGTCGAACAGCGCGCCGTGCGATCCGCACAGAATGAGCGCTCCATCGTGGGTCAGAAAGCGATGCGGTATGAGGTCGAGCGAATGACCTGCATGCGGACAATGATTGACATAACCGCGCACAGCATCGCGCACACGCACGATAAAACCGCGCAACGGCCAATCGCCTGTGCCGATCGTGAAGCCGCGCGCGCCCGGATCCGTGAGCTCGGAAAAGCGGCAGACTACGCGTTCGACGTCAATCTGACGTGCCGCGCTCATCGTCGTCCGCGCACGCGCCGCGTGCTGCCGCAAGCTCACTCATGCGCGTTCCTGATCGAGCGCATGTATCTTGCTTCGTGTCAGCCAGACAATTGCAAGGCCCGGAAGTGCAATCAGAAAACTCACGATGTAGTAAATGTACCAGCCGCCATGATCCGCGACCCAGCCCGCGGGGTAGCCCAAACTGTAGCGCGGTAACAGCGCGATCGAGGACAAAAGCGCGTATTGAAAGGCGCTGTAACGCACATCGCAGAGCGCCATGATGAGCGCGACCAGCGCAATATTGCCCATGGCGCCCGCTACATGCTCGATTGCCACGGCAGCGATCATGATGGGATAGCTCTTGCCGGTCGCCGCCAGAGCGCAGTACAGCAAATTGCTGACCGCCTGCGCGACGCCGAAGATCAGCATCGAGCGCAGCAGGCCAAGCCGCACCATCAGCACGCCGCCCAAAACAGCGCCCACGAGCGCACTGCCGGTAAAGAGCGCCTTCACGATGACCGCGATCTCCGTTTTGGAGAACCCGGTATCCATCATGAAAGGCGTGAAGAGCTTCATTGCAAAGGCATCGCCCACTTTGAACAGCAGGACAACGAGAAGCAGCGCTGCCGCGCTCGGGCCAGCCAGCAGTTCTCGCAGCGGCGTGACGATAGAGTCGCGCAGGGAGCGCGGCGGTTGCTGCGGATAATTCGGCTCGGGAGCGAACGAGGTCGCAAGACAGAACAGAAGCATGCTGCCGGCGAGCAGCAGAAACGCCGGACGCCATCCGAAATAGTCGGCGACGATGAGTGCCAAGGCGGAGGCGAGCCAGGCCGAGGTTCGATAGCCGAGATTGGTGGCCGCCGCTGCCGGTCCGCGTTCGCTCGGCAAGCAGACGTCGGTGCGATATGCATCGAAAGCGATATCCTGGGTCGCGGAAAAAAATACGATCGCAACGGCGCAGACCGTCACGGGTATGAGCGAGAGCGCCGGATTCTGCAGCGCGAATAGCGCGATCGCGATGGCGATCGCAACCTGCATGACGAATATCCAACCGCGGCGGCGCCCGAGAAGCGGCAGCGGAAAGCGGTCAATAAAAGGCGCCCACAGAAATTTCAGCAAGTACGGCAGCGCCACATACGACATCACGCCGATTGTCGTATTGGTCGCGCCCGAATCCTTAAGCCATGCCTGGAACGCGCTTTCGGTGAGCTGATTCGGAAATCCGGACGCAGCGGCGAGCGCCATGATGGCAAGCATCTTCGGGCTCGCGAGCACCGCGCGCAGCGACGGCTTCGCCGGCTCCCCGGCCGTATCGCTCGCCACGTTCAAAGCTCGTAGTCCATGGTGAGCGGCGCGTGGTCGGAGAAGCGCCGCTCCTTGTAGATGCTCGCCGCACGCACCGCGTTGCCCAAAGATGCGCTCACCACCTGGTAATCGATGCGCCAGCCGACGTTCTTGCTCCAGGCTTGGCCGCGATTCGACCACCAGGTGTATTGATCGGGCTGGTCGTTCACGACGCGGAACGCGTCGACATAGCGCGCCGCACCAAAGAGCTCGTCCATCCAGGCGCGCTCTGCGGGCAGGAAGCCCGAATTCTTCTGATTCGAGCGCCAGTTGCGCAGATCAATCTGTTTATGGGCGATGTTCCAGTCGCCGCATAAAATGTACTGCCGGCGCTTTTTCTGCAGTGTTTTCAAGTACGGCATGAAGACTTTAAGACAGCGAAACTTGGAAGCCTGGCGCTCCGGCCCCGCCGAGCCCGACGGCATGTATAAGGACACGACGCTCAAAGAACCAAAGCGCGCCTCGAGATACCGGCCCTCGCCATCAAACTCGCTAACGCCGAAGCCGCGCACGACCTTGTCGGGCGCGCGGCGCGCATAAATTGCCGTTCCCGCGTAGCCCGGCCGGTACGCATCGAAATAGAAGCAATGATGACCGAGCGGCCGGAAACAGGGGTCCGCGAGCTGATGTTCCGACGCTTTGGTCTCCTGCAGGCAGACGACATCAGCGCGCTGTTCTTGCAGCCAGTCGAACAGGCCCTTGCTCGCCGCAGCGCGCACGCCGTTGACGTTCACTGTGATGATACGCACGGCGTCCATGATAACTGCCGGTGCAGGCTGTTGCCGGAACCTTCAAAATCCGGCCTTCATGGCGTTGACAGCGAGCGGCGCCCGATGGCACCTTCGCGCGCCGAAGAGGAGCCTCGCTCGTGCAGGATGATCAACTCGCATTCATCGATCTGGCGCTCGCGCGCAAGGCCCTGCGCTTCGGACAGTTCACCCTGAAATCCGGGCGCGAGAGCCCGTACTTCTTCAACGCCGGGCAGTTCAGCGACGGCGAAGCTGCGGCCGTCCTCGGCCGCTGCTATGCACGCGCCCTGATGCGCTCGGGCATTGCATTCGACATGCTGTTCGGTCCCGCCTACAAGGGCATTCCGCTCGTAACGGCCACCGCCATCGGGCTCGCCGATGTGCATCAGCGCAACGTGCCGTACGCCTTCAACCGCAAGGAGGCCAAAGAGCATGGCGAAGGCGGCAGCATCGTGGGTGCCGCGCTCACGGGGCGCGTCGTCATCGTCGACGACGTTATTGCCGCGGGGACCGCGAAGCGTGAATCGATTGACCTCATCTGCAAGGCCGGCGCGACTCCGGTCGCAGTACTGCTGGCGCTTGACCGTCAGGAACGCGGTCTTGGCGAGCGCTCCGCCGCCCAGGAACTCGAGGCGGAGCATGGCATTCCGTGCATAAGCATCCTGACGCTGGGGGGACTCATCGAGGCTTTGGCCGCGCGCAGCGGGGGTGGCAGCACGGTATCAGCGGCCGAGCTTGCGGCGCTGCGCGCCTATCGGGCGCGTTACGGCGTGGGCTAGAAACTTGCGATTCAGCACCGATTGGTCCGAAGATGACCGCATAGCGTGATCTTTGAGGTGAAGTGCATGTCGGTTCGCGCGTGGCTCTTGGCACTTGCAGTACTGCTGGCGGGAACCGAGCTCGCCCATGGCCAGACAAAAGACAAGGCGCCGGTGGCCTATCGCTGGGTCGACGAGAAAGGTGTGGTTCATTTCGGTGACCGCATTCCTTCACAGGACAGCCAGAAGGAACACACGGTCCTTAATCGCGAAGGCGTCGAGGTGGGCAGGTCCGATGCACAAAAGTCTCCGGCGCAGATCGCCGAGGAGGCGCGCCGTGAACAGGAGCGCCTGCGCCTGCAACAGCATGACAGTTTCTTGCTCACAACCTACACCTCGGCCAAGGATATCGAGGATCTGCGCGACGCGCGGCTTGAGCAGCTGAACGGCCAGCATCTTGCCGCGGAACAATACGTCGAGAATTTAAATACGCGCCTCGCCGCATTGCAGTCGCTCGCGATGACGTTCAAGCCCTATAGTGCCCGTCCGAATGCACGGCGAATGCCCGACGATGTCGCCGAGAATCTCGTGCGGGCGCTGAGTGAGTTGCGCACGCAGCGCAATACCCTCGCGGCCAAGGACAAGGAGGAGCAGGCGGTGCGCACGGAATTTAACGGCGATATTCAGCGCTACAAAGAACTGCGCGCAAAGCTCCTCGCGCGCTAAGCGTCTAATTCCGCCCTGAGTGGCCAAAGCCGCCGCTGCCGCGCGCGGAGGCTTCGAAGTCCTTCACGACTTCAAGTTCCACCTGCACCACCGGCACGACCACAAGCTGCGCGATGCGCTCCCCTGGCTTCAAGGTGAAAGGATCCTGGCTTCGGTTCCAACAGGAGACCAGAAGCTCGCCCTGGTAGTCCGAATCGATGAGGCCCACGAGATTGCCGAGCACGATGCCGTGACGGTGGCCGAGCCCCGAACGTGGCAGAACGACGGCGGCCAGCCCCGGATCTGCCAAAAAGATGGCAAGCCCGGTGGGAATGAGCTCCGCCTTCCCGGGGGTGAGCTCAAGCGGCGCATCGAGGCACGCGCGCAAATCGAGGCCGGCCGAGCCTGAGGTTGCGTATTGAGGCAGAGGAAAATCGACTCCGACCCGCGGGTTGAGAATCCGCACCCGCAACCGCGGTCGGCTGCGACTCACGCGTGAGCCGTGCCGCGCGCGCTACTGGCACGCTCGGCCAGCACTTCGGCGATCAGAGCGACGAGCCGCTGCGCCAAGGTGAATTTCGACGCGCGGCCGAGCTCGCGACGTCCCGTGCGCCACAGGACGACGAGATGATTGTCTTCGCAGTCGAAGGCCTTGTCGGCGCCGACTTCGTTGGCAGCGATCATGTCGAGATTTTTCTTGAGGAGCTTTGTGCGGGAGTTCTGTTCGACGCTCTCGGTCTCGGCAGCGAAACCGACAATGAATGGGCGCTGCGTTCGCGCTGCGACAGTGCCGACGATGTCGGTGGTGCGCTCCATCGACAGGTCCATGCGCTCGGAAGTCTTCTTGATTTTCTGCTCGTAGGCGTGTGTCGGGCGGTAGTCGGCGACCGCGGCAGTCGAGATGAAGATGTCCGTGCTATCGACCTCGCGCAGGACCGCGGCGAGCATGTCTGCGGCACTCTCGACCTCAACCCGCTGTACACCTGGGGGCGTCGGCAGCGCGACGGGTCCACTCACCAGAATGACATCGGCCCCCGCTTCGCGCGCGGCGTGCGCCACGGCAAAACCCATCTTGCCGGAACTGCGATTGCTGACGAAGCGCACCGGATCGATGCATTCGCGGGTGGGACCGGCAGTAATGAGCACCCGGCGTCCGAGCAATGGGCCGCCCCGTCGCAGGAGTGTCATGGCACGACTTAAGATTTCGAGCGGCTCATCCATGCGGCCGGCCCCGACCTCACCGCAGGCCTGCTCTCCCTCCGCCGGGCCGATGATGATGACGCCGCGCGATGTAAGCATAGCGACGTTGGCCCGGGTGGCCGGATGGGCCCACATGATGCGATTCATGGCCGGGGCCACGGCAAGCGGCGCCTCGGTCGCCAGACACAACGTGGTCAAAAGATCATCCGCCTGCCCGGTCGCAAGACGTGCGAGAAAGCCCGCGCTGGCCGGCGCGACCAATACGAGCTCCGCCCAGCGGGCAAGCTCGATGTGTCCCATCGCAGCCTCCGCACCCGAATCCCACAGGTCCGTTCTGACCGCGCGGCCCGATACCGCCTGAAAGGTGAGCGCAGTGACGAACTGCTGCGCGGCCGCCGTCATCACCACCTGTACTTCCGCGCCGCGCTCACGCAGACGGCGGACAAGCTCGGGACTCTTGTAGGCCGCGATGCCACCGGTAACGCCAAGCAGGATTCGATTGCCGTTCATGGGAGCCCCTAGACGCTTTAGCGATTATCCGGCTGCCGTCCACAAACAGGCAAACGCTTCCGCAATTGCGGCTCATTTCCCGTGACCCATGCACGTTTTGCGCTGTGCGGCCCAGAGGTCCCCGGCGTCACACTGTTTCGGCGCGGGCGCGTTCCGACGGATCGGCATCGGCACGGGGAACTGCCCTAGTTACGCGCCTCTGGCCACGCCCGGAGCCTTCATCGCCGCGAGACTTGCAGCGGCCACGCGGCGTAGAGCCAGCGCGAGTGTCTGGGCCGTACAGCGCGGCTCTGCGCTCAACCAAGCCGTAATCGGCGCCAGAAAAACTTCCGCAAGCTGAATGGCCGCAAGCCTTGTCGGGAGGATCAGCGCGCCGCGCAAGCCGAGCCCATTCGCCTGCAATCTTTGCTCGATTTGTCCGATCAGCACCGCGGCAGTCTTGCTGCGCACCGGCTCGCGCAAAATCGCTCTGGCAAGTGCGCGATTGGCCCAGAAGTGCTCGAGGATTCGAATCAATCTTGAGGTGTTGTCGTCGGCCCAAATGCTGTCCGCAAGAACAGTGAAAGGGCCAGCGATGCTGCCAGCCAGAAGGCCCTCTTTTCCGGAAAAGTGCTCATAAAAAGCTGACCGACTGACGTTGGCACGCTCAAGTATGTCGGCCACTCCTATGTCTTCATAGCGATGCTTCTGCACGAGTCCCGCGAAAGCACCGAAGAGCGCACTTCGCGTCTTCTCAACACGGCGATCCAGGCGGGCTTTTTTCATTTTCCGGCTTCAAACATGACGTAAGCGGACA
>DAITPA010000075.1:0-7565 GCA_036833805.1 Steroidobacteraceae bacterium
CGAGCGGTTCGACCCTCCGCCAAAATTCCTCCGATACTTCCCAAGAGGCCAGTTTGGCCTTCGGCAATGGCTTTCTCCGTTGCGCGCACGCGTGCGTCGAGCGGGAAAATAGCATAACATATTATTTACGGATAAGTCCTAAGTCAAAGGTCTCCGCCCGGTGCTCAGTCGAGGGATTCAGCAGCGCAACGCTCCAGTCAGTCGGCTGCGGTTATCAATAACGCCGGCGCGCACCAGCCAAAGGCGTGCGTCCTCGGCATCGCCGTAGAACCACGCGCTCGTGCTGCCAAGTCGAAAGCTGTAGCCCCAAGCATCCATGTCTGCGCACAGCCGTTCACGCCCGACGCCGGCGACCTCATCTGCCAACAGCACCTGTAGGTAACACACCGCCGACTCTTCTTGATCGTCACCGCCGGCGTCGCGCTCGAGTCCGGCACGACGCTCGGGTGTCATACAGATGTAATGACTGGTCTCGTGCAGAATTGAATGCAGCGGCGTATCCAGCCGCGCGTACAGATGATTCCCCTTGAGCCCCGCCTCGCTCTCTCCCCAATACGATCCAGGTATAACCTCCTGCGGCGCGGTGAGCGTAAGACCGAGCCCGTAGCGCGCGAGCAAGAGCGCAACCTTTAGTCGATCGGTGGCGGACAGACACAGCACACCGCACCCCACGGGCGACGTCAAAGATTGGCGAGGCGGCGCATGACGACATCGGCGAGATCGTGCGCGAGCGCCTCGCGCAGGATGGCTTCCTCATTCTCTTTCGCCAGCAGAATCGTCTCATCGAACGTGAAGTCGCGCACGCCCGAAACTTCCTGCACCGCTAGGATCTCCTTGTCCGCAGCGCTTACAGAGAAGCGTACCGTATACGTAAGCTCATACTCCGCCGGCTGATCGCTCGCCGACACCGATAGCACCCGGCGCGTGAAGTCGTCGTTGACGACATGCACGACCGCGGTGGCATCCTCGCTCGTGGTTGTCAGGCGCGCGCCCGAAGACAGGAGCTCCTTTCTCAGATCCTGCACGAAGTCGCTCTGTCTATCCTTCGCCTGCACGTAAGCGACACGCAGCACGTCGGGCAGCGGTTTGTGCCCCTGCAGATGAAACCCGCAGGCGCTCAAAGCGAGGAGCGTGCCGCCTGACAGCGCGACAACGACAAGACGCGCGTTCATACGACAAGATTCACAAGCTTGCCCGGCACGAAAATGACCTTGCGCAAAGGTTTGTCGCCCACGAATTTCATTACATGCTCATCGGCAAGCGCCGCAGCGCGCGCAGCGCTCTCATCTGCGCTCACGGCAATGTTGACGCGCCCGCGCAGCTTACCGTTCACCTGTACGACGATCTCGCGCGTGTCCTGCTCGAGCGCCTGTGCATCAACCTCAGGCCATGGTGCATCAAGAAGCTCCCCGTAGCTCGAACGGTAGCCCAACGCCTGCCACAGCACATGCGTGACATGCGGTACCACGGGGTACAACACGCGCAGCAATATTCCGACCGCCTCGTAAAGCGTCGTCGCCGTATCGCCGCGCGCCGCACCCGTTTCGGGAAGCCGCGCCCCGTCAAGCGCATTGAGCATCTTCATGCAGGCCGACACGACCGTGTTGTACTGCAGGCGGCGATAGTCAAAATTCGCCTGCTGCAGCGACAGATGAATATGGCGCCGCAGCGCCTTGTGCGCATCCATTTGAGGATACAGAACCTGCTCTTGCGCCTGCAGCAGGAGCGCGCGCTTGGCATGGCAGTACGTCCACAGGCGCCGCAGGAAGCGGTAGGCGCCTTCAATGCCGCTATCCGAATAAACCGCGCTTTGCTCCGGAGGACCTGCGAACATGGAAAAAAAGCGCGCCGTATCGGCGCCGTATTTGGCCATCACGTGGCGCGGCTCGACCACGTTGTTCTTCGACTTCGACATCTTCTCGATGCCGCCCAACAGGACGGGCTGCTGATCGTCGCGCGCGACCGCGCCGATCGGCTTGCCCTTGTCGTCGTAGCGGACATCAACTTCGGAAGGATAGAACCAGCGCTTCTTGCCCGAGTCCTCGTCGCGATAGAAGCATTCGTTGAGGAGCATGCCCTGCGTGAAGAGCCGCGTGAACGGCTCATCGAATTTGACCAGGCCCAGATCGCGCATCACCCGGGTCCAGAAGCGCGCGTACAAAAGATGCAGCACCGCGTGCTCGATGCCACCGATGTATTGATCCATCGGCATCCAGTAGTCGTTGCGCGCATCCACCATCGCTGTGCGCGCATCGGGCGAGCAATAGCGCATGTAGTACCAGGCCGAATCGACGAATGTATCCATCGTATCGGTCTCGCGCCGCGCTGCTGAGCCGCACTGCGGGCAGGCGCACGCGAGGAAGCGCTCGTCCTTATTGAGCGGATTGCCTGAACCGTCTGGCACGAGATCCTCGGGGAGCAGCACGGGCAATTCGGCATACGGCACGGGCACCGCGCCGCAAGATTTACAATGAATGATAGGGATAGGTGTGCCCCAATAACGCTGGCGGCTGATGCCCCAGTCACGCAGCCGGTAGGTCGTCTGCTTCTCGCCGACGCCGAGCGCGGCAAGATCGGCCGCGATCGCATCGATCGCCTGGCCGTGCGTCAGTCGATCGTACTTGCCAGAATTGATGAGCTGTCCATTCCTCGCAGCGGCGTACCAGTCCTGCCACGCCTCGCGCGAGTACTTCTGACCGTCGACTGCAATGACTTGCTTGATTGCCAAGCCGTACTTTTTCGCGAATTCGAAATCACGCTCATCGTGCGCCGGCACACCCATGACCGCGCCCTCGCCGTAGGCCATCAGCACGTAATTGCCGACCCAGACTTCAATGCGCTCGCGGGTGAGAGGGTGGGTCACGAAAAACCCGGTCGGCATGCCAAGCTTCTCGGCCGTTGCCAGTGCAGCTTCCGATATGCCGCCTTTGGTGCACTCGGCGATGAAGGCGGCAAGCTTGAGATTGCCGCGCGCGCAGTATGCGGCGAGCGGATGTTCGGCCGCGACCGCACAGAAGCTCACGCCCATGATGGTGTCGATGCGCGTCGTGAACACGCGCAGTAATTTCGCCTCGCCCTCGAGCGTATAAGGAAAACCGAAATTGACGCCCTCGCTCTTGCCGATCCAGTTGGCCTGCATGAGCCGTACGCGCTCCGGCCAGCCGTCAAGTTTGTTGACGACGCCGTCGAGGAGCTCTTCCGTGTAGGCGGTGATGCGCAGGTAGTAGCCGGGGATCTCGCGCTTCTCAACAATTGCGCCCGAGCGCCAGCCGCGCCCGTCGATGACCTGCTCGTTTGCGAGCACGGTATTGTCGATGGGATCCCAGTTCACAATCTGGGTCTTGCGGTACGCGATACCGCACTCCAGCATCATCAGGAAGATCCATTGGTTCCACCTGTAATACTCGGGATCGCAGGTGGTGATCTCGCGCGACCAGTCAAATGCGAGCCCGAGGGGCTGCATCTGCGCCTTCATGTCGGCAATGTTCTGGCGCGTCCAGACGGCGGGCGCGATGCCTTTTTCGATCGCCGCATTCTCGGCCGGCAGGCCAAAGGCGTCCCAGCCCATGGGCATGAGGACATTGAAGCCCTTCATGCGCATGTAGCGGCTCATCACATCGTTGATCGTGTAGTTGCGCACATGTCCCATGTGCAGCTTGCCCGACGGATAGGGCAGCATCGAGCAGGCGTAGAACTTCTGCCGCTCGCCGGATTCGACGACACGATAGGCGTTCTGTGCGTTCCAATCGGCTTGAGCAGCGCCCTCTATGGCTGCCGGGTCATAGCTCTCTTGCATCCCGACATGATAGAGGAGAATGTCCCCGTGTGACTCAGCTCAATCGCAGCGGCACGAAAATCTGCGCATTGTCACGCTGAATCAACAGCGCAACGTTCTTGCCGACAGCCTTGGCGGCGGTCTGAAACTCCTCGAGAGATTTCACGCGTTTGCCGTTCACGCCGAGAATGATGTCACCGGGCTGCACGCCCGCCGCTGCGGCGGGACCACTCACGTGTTCGACGACCAGGTTGCCATCGGTCTCCGCCTGCCGCTTCTCCTGCGGGGCAAGCGGCCTTACCGCCAGGCCGAACTTGCTCGTCTCATCGGAGCTATGACGTCCGCCGCGCATGGCGGTGCGGGCTTCGTGCTCATCAAGGAGCGCAACCCGAACCCCAACGTCCTGCTGCTTGCCGCCGCGCCATATGCCCAGTTGCGTGTCGGTACCCGGCTTGATGCGCGCAATAATTGCGGGCAGCTCAGCCGAGCGCTCGATCAGCCGGCCATTGACTGCGACAACGACGTCGCCCGGCTGCAGTCCCGCTTTCTCGCCGGGGCTGCCGCTTTGGACCGAGCTCACCAGTGCGCCGCGCGGCCGGTCCAGACCGAAGGACTCTGCCAGCTGTGCATTGACGTCCTGGATCGTTACCCCGATGCGTCCGCGCGTAACGTGTCCCGTCTTGATGAGCTGCTCGCGCACATCCATCGCAACGTCGATTGGAATTGCGAACGACAGACCCATGTAGCCGCCGGTGCGGCTGAAGATCTGCGAATTGATGCCGACCACTTCGCCTTGCATGTTGAAGAGCGGGCCGCCCGAGTTGCCGGGGTTGACCGGCACGTCGGTCTGAATGAAGGGCACATAGCCATTGCCGTCCTCACCGGGTAAAGAGCGCGCGATGGCGCTGACAATGCCGGCGGTTGCGCTGTTCTCGAATCCAAACGGAGAACCGATCGCAAGCACCCACTCACCGGCGCGCAACGAGGCAGGATTGCCGATGCGCACGGTAGGCAGCGTGCCGTTGGTGTTGATCTTGATGACTGCGATATCCGTGCGCGTATCCATGCCGACCACCTTGGCGCTGAACTCGCGTCGGTCGGTCAAACGCACCGTCACCGTGTCGGCGTCGGCAACCACGTGCGCATTGGTCAGGATGTAGCCATCCGGAGTGACGATGAAGCCCGAGCCCTCACCGTGTGTCGGCTGCGCATTACCGCCGTGCGGGCCCAGGCCCGGGGCCGGAATGCCAAAGCGTTTGAAGAAGTCCGAGAACGGATCTTCGCCGTTCTGTCCGCCGTGCTGCTCGCCGGGCTCGGCAACATTCTGCGCACGCTCGAGGACCTGCACGTTCACGACCGCAGGTCCGTAGCGCTCCACGAGCGGCGCAAAGTCTGGCAGCGCGTAGCGCACGCCCGGAGTCACCGCCGCCGTGGGGACCACGGGAGCCGTCTTGGCGGCGGGTTCGGCCGCGTTCTGCGCATTCGAGTCGCCGACGCAGGCTGCCAGCGCGACACTCACTAAACCAACGTATATGGCCCTAAAGGCTGGGGAAAACAGGCTCATGCGGCGCTCCAAACTTGGGACCTACAAATGCATGCCGGAATAGACCCAAACGCATTGTAGAGGTTCCGCCGGCTGAAGGGATGTGTGCATATGGCGGGTAGAGTTATGTCCGCCCCGGGCCAAATTCAAGTGCCCGTCGATTGGCGAGCGCCGCGGCCGTGACGCCCGCGAGCCCCAGGAGCAGAACCGGCCAGTTGCCGACATACGCGTAGGGGGGCATGCCCACGCGCGCGGTAATGGCCGCGGTGAGCGCATAGGACTTGAATTCCGGAGCTCGTGCGATAACTTCGCCGTGCGGCCCGATGATAGCCGAGATTCCGTCGTTCGCGGCGCGCACCATGAAGCGTCCCGCCTCGATGGCGCGCATGCGCGCAACCTGGAAATGCTGGTGGCGCGCGCTTGAGTGGCCGAACCAGGCGTCGTTGGTGACGTTCACCAGGGCATCAGCATGCCTCAGCACCTCCAGCTGCGAGCTGCCATAGGCGTCTTCATAGCAGATCGTCACGGCGAGCTTCAGGCCCGCTGCGGGCAACGGCGGCTGGCTCGCCGCACCGCGAGTGAAATCCTCGTAGGGCAGATTAGCGAGGCGCAGCCAGGAGCGCACGAAGCCTGGCACGGGGAAGAACTCTGCAAATGGCACGAGATGGCTTTTGTCATACCACTGCGGCCCCTGCTCGCCGAGCGCGAGCACCGAGTTGTAATAGTGCTCGCTGTCATCCGAGGCGCGCACCAAGCCCATGACGAGCGCCGAACCGCGCGCGCTTGCCATGCTGTAGACAGCGCCCAAGTAGTCGACGAGGTTATTGGCAAGGTCGGGCGCGGCTGATTCGGGCCACACGATGAGCGGCGTTCCGAGCACCGTGGCGGTCAAATCTCGGTACAGCCGCAAGGTCGTATCGCGGTTGGCTTCGAGCCATTTTTGATCCTGCGGAATCGCCCCTTGAATGACGGCCACTTTGACGGCCGCACCGCTTGCGTGCGTCCACTCGATGCGCCCAAGCGCGAGTGCGCAAACCCAGGGCGTCACAAGCAAAGCGGCAGCCGCGATGCGCGCCGTGCGTCCGCCCTGCACCAGAGTCACGATGGCGCCGGCACTCAGCAGCAGGAGCGCGCTTATGCCATAGACGCCGCTCACGGGCGCAAAGCTCGAAAGCCAGGTGTCGGTTTGCGAATAGCCGAGCGACAGCCAGGAAAATCCCGTGAGGAACCAGCCGCGCCACCATTCAAGGAGCAGCCAGGCCGCCGGCACACCGACGAGCCAGCGCAGCGCGCCTCGCGCCGGCAGCCAGCGCGCGACGCACCATCCTAACAGCGCCTGATACGCGCCCATGATCGCAATCAGGGCGAGCATGAGAGCGACGGCGATCCAGACGGGAGCCTCGCCAAAGGTGTGAATGCTCGTGTAGAGCCAATAGGTTCCGGCGGCAAAGGTGCCGACGTTGAACCAGAAACCCAAGCGCGCAGCGCAGCGCGGACTTCTCCCCTGCCACAAGCCCATGAGCGCGGCCGGGCAGAGGATCGCAAGTGGCCACCATTGCAGCGGCGCAAAAGCGCAGGCGAGCAAGGCGCCGCTGCCGAGGGCGGCGAGAACAGGAAGGCTCGGAGCATAGGCATGCGCGCGCGCAAGCGCGCTTGGCCGCGCGGCCCCGTCGGTCACGCCTGCCGTTCCTCGGGAGAAACGATATCGCGTGGCGCAGTAACGCGTAAAGAGTCCACGCGGCGCCGATCGGCACGCGCCACGCGGAATTCAAAACCGTCGATCGTCAGTGCCTCGCCGCGCCGCGGCAGCCTTCCCAATTGCTTCATGACAAGACCTGCGATCGTGTCGAAGCCTTCCTCGGCGAACGCCGTGCCGAAGTACTCGTTGAACTCGTCCATGCGCGTGACGCCGCGCACGGTGAAGTGGCGCGGGCCCTCGGGGCGGATGTTGTGGTCGTCCTCGACGTCAAATTCATCGTCAATTTCGCCGACGATCTGCTCGATGACATCCTCGATCGTGACGAGCCCGCCGACTCCGCCGTACTCGTCGACGACGATCGCCATGTGATTGCGGTTGCGGCGAAACTCCTTCAAGAGAACATTCAGGCGCTTCGACTCCGGCACGAACACCGCCGGGCGCATGTACTCGCGGATGTCAAAACTCTCGCCCGCGTGGTTGGCGAAGTGGCGCAACAGATCCTTCGCGAGCAGGATGCCGACGATATCGTCACGGTCGGTGTCCATCAC
>DAITPA010000076.1:0-7232 GCA_036833805.1 Steroidobacteraceae bacterium
GTGTGCGGCAGCCCAAGCGCGCGGCTTTGCGGTGCGCACCGCCGGCGAGCGTTTTGACGACGATGTGCGCCGTCTTGCGGTGCGCTTCACGCACGAGCTCGATCTGTATCCTGATGCCGTGCATGTTTGGGGCGGCGAATCGGTCGTACGGCTGCCGCCGCGGCCCGGTCACGGCGGGCGCAATCAGCACCTGGCGCTCGCGGCGGCACGCATCATCGCCGGACGCCGCGATCTTTTCCTGCTCGCCGCCGGCACCGACGGCACCGATGGCGCGAGCGATGATGCCGGCGCGCTCGTCGACGGCGAATCCTGCGCGCGCATTGCGCTCGCCGAGATCGATGTTGAAGAGTCTCTGCGCAGCGCCGATTCGGGCACCGCGCTCGCCGCCGCCGGCGATCTCATTCATACGGGTCCCACCGGCACGAACGTCGGGGATCTCGTGATTGGTCTTAAATGCGCCTCCTGATGATCGCGGATGATGCGCGCTTCATTGCGCTCATCGAGCATCACCTGACGTGCCGCTGGCCGGACGCGCAGCTCATCGTCCACAGTCCCGAGACGCAAGGAGCGCTGTCGCCGGAGTTTCTTGCCCAGGGCTTCGATGCGCTGCTGCTTTCCGACACGAGTGCCGACGGCTGCGGGCTTGATTGGTTGAAGGATCTGGCGGGCCGCGCCGGCTTTGCCCCGGTCGTGTACTTGAGCGCCTCTGCCACCGAGAGCGCAACGCGCGCGGCACTTAAGTTCGGCGCTCACGCGGTGCTCGCTCGCGCCAAGATCGAGCATGAAAGGCTAATCGACGCTGTGACGACGGCGGCTGAGAAACAAAGCATCGCCCAAGCCAACTGGCGCACCGCAACCAATGCAAACGACGCGCAGTGCTTCAGCGGCGCGATACTCCCCGGCTACCGCCGCATCCGCCAGCTTGCGGGCGGCCCGATCTCGGATCTGTATCTGGCTGAGAGCGACCGGGCAGGGGCGCTGGTCGTGCTGAAGGTGACGCGCGATCAGCAAAAAGGCAATGACCTTGATCAGTCCTTCCGGCGATTCCTGCAGGAATACGAGATCGTGCGCCGTGTTACCCATCCGAGCGTCGTGCGTCTGTACGACCTCGGCGTGAGCGATGAGCACGCCTACGTTGTCATGGAGTATTTCCGCGCCGGAGACCTGCGCACCCGCATGCGCTCGGGGCTCGCGCCGCGCGAGGCGCTGCGCATCGCCGTCGCCATTGCCGGCGGCCTGCATGCGATTCATACGGCCGGCATCCTGCACCGTGATCTGAAGCCCGGGAACGTCATGCTGCGCGACGATGGCAGTGTCGCGCTGATTGATTTCGGGCTTTCCAAGGACCGCTCACTCGCCATCGAACTCACCGATCGCGGACTCATCTTTGGGACGCCGCACTATATGAGCCCGGAGCAAGGGCACGGCGAGTCGATCGATGCGCGCACCGATCTGTACAGCCTCGGGGTCATAGTGTTCGAGATGCTCGCGCGTGCGAAGCCGTTCGCTGACGTCAATCCGATGGCGATCATCTACAAACACCGCCACTCGCCCATCCCAAACCTGCCCAATCGCTTTGCGACTCTGCAGCCGCTTATTAATAGCCTGCTCGCGAAGCGGCCGCAGGACCGCCCGAGCGACGCGGCCGCGACCGCGGCGGCGCTCGAGATGGCCGCGGCGCAATTAGCGCAGTAACTCGCGCAGCTCGTAGCGGCCGCGCTCGTACCAGAGGTAGCTGCCCTGCTCGTACCAGGCGCCGAGCACGATCCTTTGCGCGGCCTCCGCGTTGATCAAAGTATGGTGAATGTTCGGCCTGTGGGTATGCCCGTGAATCATGCGGCGCACGTCGAGCGCGCGAAAGGCCTTCTCGACCGCGTTTGAATTGACATCCATGATCTCGGGTACAACGCGCGCGGTGTGCGCCTGGCTGCCGGCGCGCGCCTGTCGTGCAAGGCTCGCGCGGGCGGCAAGCGGCAAACCGAGAAAGCGCCGCTGCCAGGCTCGCGTGCGCACGGTGCTGCGCAGCTGTTGATAGCCGCGATCATCCGTGCACAGCGCATCGCCGTGCGTCAGCAGCACGCGCTCGCCGTCGAGCTCGACGATGATTGGATCTGACAGGAGCTCGCAGCCGCTGCGCTGGCAGAAATCGCGGCCGAGGAGAAAATCGCGATTGCCATGAATGACGAACGTCGCCACACGCTTTGCCGTGAGTTCACGCAAGGCGCTGCAGACGCGCGCCTTGGCCGGATCCGCATCATCATCGCCCACCCAGCTCTCGAAGAGATCACCGAGGATATAGAGCGCCTCGGCTTCACTTGCGTGCACTTTCAGAAAATCCAAGAACTGCTCAATGGCGGCAGGAGTACCCTCGTCCAAGTGCACGTCCGAGACGAAGAGCCGCGCCATACCGCTATTGGGACGGCGGTGGGCTCGGCGGCGTCGCGGGCGGGGCCGCGGGTGCGGCGGGTGGCGGGCTCGCGACGTGCGGCGCGGCTGGCGCTTCCACCTCTTCGATCTTCTGGATGACAACCGGCTTCAGCGGCGAATCGGACTTGAACGGGCCTACGCTACCGGTGGCAACCGCGCCGATGCGATCGATGACGTCCATACCTTCGACGACCCGCCCGAATACGGCGTAACCCCAGCGGGTCTGCACCGGGTCGAGGTCGGGATTGTCGGAAATATTGACGTAGAACTGTGAGTTGCCCGAGTGCGGGCTGTCACCGCGTGCAAGTCCCACCGTGCCGCGCTTGTTCGTGAGTCCGTTGCCGGACTCGTTAACAATTGCCTCGTGATTGGGCTTCAGCTGCATGTCGCTCGCCGCATGGCCGCCGCCTTGAATGACAAAATTGCCGACCACACGGTGAATGAGCGTGTCGGTGTAGTGGCCTTCATGTACATAGCGCAGGAAGTTTGCGACCGTCAGCGGCGCGCGCTCCGGAGCAAGCTCGATCACGAACGGGCCCATGCTGGTCGTTACACGCACGCGCGCCGGGGCGGTCGCGGCGAGTACCGGAGTGATGATCACGAGGAGCAGCGCCGCCGCCATCGAGCGCCAAGGGTGGTATTTCATCGGCGAATTCTATAGCAAGGCGCGCCGCAATCCGCGACAAGCTGTTGGTGCCCGGTTGCATCCCTTAACATGGACGCTATGAATCGCAGCGTTACCCCATGACTGACAACGGTATCGTCACCCGCTTTGCGCCGAGCCCGACCGGGGACTTGCATCTGGGCAATGCCCGCACGGCGCTCTTTAACGAGCTCCTCGCGCGGCGCGCCGGCGGACGCTTCCTGCTGCGCATCGAAGACACCGACGCGCAGCGCAGCCACGAGGCCCACACCCAGGGACTGATCGCGGATCTGCGCTGGCTCGGACTTCACTGGGACGCCGGCCCGGACTGCGAAGATACGCGCGGTCCCTACCGGCAGTCCGAGCGTGCCTCAATGTACGCATCAAGCTTTGCGGCGCTTGAGAAGAGCAACACGGTCTATGCGTGCTACTGCTCGGCGCTTGAGCTCGAGGTATCGCGGCGCACGCAGCTTGCCGCCGGCAAGCCGCCGCGCTACGCCGGCACCTGCCGCGAGCTCACTTACGCCGAGCGCGCGAGCCGTACTGAGCGTGGCCTCGCACCGACCTTACGCTTTCGGGTGCCGCCGGGGCAGCGCATCGAGTTCACGGATTTCGTGCATGGCGCACAGAATTTTTTGAGCGACGATATCGGCGACTTCGTCGTGCGGCGCGCGGATGGCTCCGCCGCCTTCTTTTTCTGCAATGCCGTCGATGATGCGCGCATGGGTGTCACTCACGTGCTGCGCGGCGAGGATCACCTCGCCAATACTCCGCGGCAGCTCATGATCCTTACGGCGCTTGACCTTAAGGCGCCGCTCTACGGCCATGTGTCGCTCCTCGTCGGCGCCGACGGCGCACCGCTATCCAAACGCCACGGCGCGACCAGCGTGCGCGAATACCGCGAGCGCGGATTCACCGCCGCCGCGCTCACCAATCATCTTTTCAGGCTCGGTCACGCAACCGGCGAACATGGCTTTCTGAGCCTTGCCGAGATGGCGCAGGCCTTCGATCCTGCGCATCTTGGGCGCGCGCCGGCGCGTTACGATGAGCAGCAGCTGCGCGTCTGGCAGAAAGCTGCAGTCAAGCGGATGAGCCCGGCAGAATTGCGTGTCTGGCTCGGCGCGCTGCTGCCGGCGGGCTTGGATGACGCGTCCGTCAGCGCCTTCATCGAGGCCGTGAGAGGCAACATCGTGTTGCCGGAGGATGCGCTTTCTTGGATGAACATTATCTTCGGCGCACCGCCGGAGCTTGCGCCTGCCGAGGCGGAAGTTATTCGTGCCGCCGGCACGAGCTATTTCCTGGCTGCCGCTCAGGCTGCGGATGAGCGCGCGGATCTTGCGACGATTCTCGCTGCGGTGCGCGCCGCCACCGGCAAGACCGGCGCTGCGCTCTACAAGCCCTTGCGTCTGGCATTGACCGGGCGGCCGCAGGGTCCGGAGCTTGCGCCGCTGCTTAAGGCGATGCCGGTAGGCGCGGCGCGCGCGCGCCTCGTGCGCTTTGCAGGCTGACGGCATGATCCGCATCCACAACTCTATGACGGGTGACAAGCAAGAGCTCAAACCGCTCACGCCGGGGCGCATCGGCATGTACGTCTGTGGCGACACCGTCTACGATTTGAGCCACATCGGTCACGCGCGCTCCAAGATCGCATTTGACGTTGTGCGCCGCTATCTCACCTATCGTGGCTATGAGCTCAATTTCGTGCGCAACATCACCGATATCGACGACAAGATCATCCGCCGCGCCGCCGAAACGCAGCAGTCGATCGGTGAGTTGACCGCGCATTACATCGCCGCAATGCACCGTGACTACGACGCCCTCGGGATCCTGCGGCCCGATCACGAGCCGCGCGCGACCGACTACGTGCAGCAGATGATTGACCTTACGCAAAAGCTCATCGAGAAGGGCTACGCCTATGTTGCTGACAACGCTGATGTGATGTATTCCGTTGCGCGTTTTGCGCCCTACGGGCGCTTGTCGGGAAGACGCCTGGGCGATCTGCGCGCCGGCGCACGCGTGGACATCGATGAGGCGAAACGCGACCCGCTCGATTTCGTGCTGTGGAAGCATTCGAAGCCGGGCGAGCCCGCGTGGCCGTCGCCCTGGGGGTCCGGCCGGCCGGGCTGGCACATAGAATGTTCGGCGATGGCCGAAGTATTTCTCGGCACGCGCTTCGACATCCATGGCGGAGGCCTGGATCTCAAATTTCCGCATCACGAGAATGAAATCGCCCAGAGCTGCGCGGCGAGTGGCGACAGCTTCGCGCAACTTTGGATGCACAACGGCTTTGTCACGCTCGACGATGAGAAAATGTCGAAGTCGCTCGGCAACTTCTTCACGATCCGCGAAGCCTTGAAGGTGGTGCGCGATCCCGAGGTGATTCGTTATTTCTTTCTCTCGAGTCACTATCGCGGACCGCTCAACTATTCGTTGCAGCAGCTCGACCAGGCCGATGCCGCGCTCACCGGAATCTATGCGGCTCTGCGCGGACAGCGCGCGCTCGACGATGCGCTCGAGAGCGAGCACACAAGGCGCTTCAGGCAAGCCATGGATGACGACTTCAACACACCCGAGGCGCTCGCCGTGCTTAAAACGCTCGCTCGCGAGCTCAACATCGCGCACGCCAACGGGCGTGAAGATGAAGCTGCGTCGCTTGCTCTTGAACTACGCACTCTCGGCGGCGTTCTCGGCCTCCTCAAGCTTGATGCGGAGGAATGGTGCAAGAGGCCAAAGCCGCAGCACGCGCTCGCCGCCGGCGCCGCTACAATGACTGCTGCGAAAATAGAGGAGCTCATCGCAAGCCGCATTGAAGCGCGAAAGCGCAAGGACTTTACCGAAGCGGATCGAATCCGCGATGAGCTGGTAAAAGCGGGGATAATCCTCGAGGACAAGCCCGGCATGATCACCCATTGGCGGAGCAGCTGATTGGAGGAAAATGCCTCAGAGACGCGGTCGGGCTCACAGAGGCTGTGCGTTTTGCAGAACTAGACTTTTGGGGAAACACTGCGGCGGAGAGCGACTTATGCGAATGGATGACCAGGAAGAGAGCCAGAATGTTGAGGACGTGCGCGGCTCGAGCGGCGGCGGATTCAGGCCGATCCACGGCATAGGCCTCGGTACCATTGCGATTGCGCTCGTTGGCGGCTGGATCTTCGGCGTCAGTCCGCTGCAAGTATTGAGCTTACTCAGTGGCGGGACTTCCTCGAGCGTACAGAGCGCGCCTGGGGAGCCTGCGCAACCACCGCCCGTTGATGACGCGCAGGCGAAATTTGTATCGCAGATACTTCGCAGTACCGAGACCGTATGGACCACGGCGTTTCGAGAGACTGGCCGCAACTACGAAGATCCGAAGCTGCGGCTGTTCCGCGATAGCTATCCGACCGCATGCGGTCAGGGACAGGCGGCCGCCGGGCCCTTCTACTGCCCCAAAGACCATATCGTTTATCTGGACTTGGGATTTTTCGATGTTATGACTCGGCAGCTCGGCGCGCCGGGCCAATTCGCGCATGCGTATGTGATCGCACACGAAGTCGGCCACCATGTGCAGAATCTGTTGGGCATCCTCGACAAAGTTGATGCGCAGCGAGAGCGCGGCAGCGACGCTCAAGCGAATGCGCTTAGCGTGCGGCTCGAATTACAAGCCGATTGCTTCGCCGGCGTGTGGGCCACGCGCTCGCAGAAAGAGCAAGGCTGGCGCCTTGAGTCAGGCGACATCGAATCTGCGCTGAACGCGGCCTCGCAGATCGGTGATGACACGCTGCAGCGCCGCTCCCGCGAAACCATTGTTCCGGAATCGTTTACCCATGGCACCAGCGCGCAACGCGTTTCGTGGTTTAAGCGGGGCGTCGCTTCCGGGAAAATTGACGGCTGCGATACCGTCGCCGCCCCTCAACTGTAGGGCTCCAGCCGTTGTGCTGAAAGCGTGCGAACCTGCGCGCCGCGTAGCGATGCGCTCAGCTGTTTCTTAAGAGATAGTCCGTCGTGGTCCGCGCGGAGCCATCCAGGCGGCAACGTAACCTGATAGAAAATAAGAGGTTTCCGTCGCAAACCGGTCTAGCAAGTTGCGAGCGGTCGCGAACCTGCGACGATGCCGCGCCGCCCGATCAGGGTGGCGGCACGGGGCATGGCGCAGTCTGGTAGCGCATCTGCTTTGGGAGCAGAG
>DAITPA010000077.1:0-6814 GCA_036833805.1 Steroidobacteraceae bacterium
GTCGACATTCTCAGTCTCCGCGACACGGCCGCTCGGGGAGCGCTTCCAGTTGACGACGGACATTATCGATACCAATACCGGTGCTACTGTCGCCTCTGGCGGTGTCGCTGCGCAGCCGTTCAATCGAGATCTTGCATATCAGCTGCAACTTTTCGGAAACAGTCTGCTGAGTGCCGGCGATTTCAACTTGCTGGTACTTCGCTATGATGCAGAAACAACCGAACGCGTACTGTCCGCTGCCATCACCAGCCGCTTCGCGCTCTTCGGCGCCTGGCGCCTCAGCCCTCGATTCCGCGTCGATGATCAAAAGCTTTCGAGCGACGGCAGTCGCCAGCTACTCTATGCGCCCTCGCTGCGCCTTGACTATCAGCGTGACCGCCGAATGTTCGAGTTCGAATTTGGTTACCAGATCGGCAGGAACGAGCTGAGCTTGCAGTCGGGCGAAACTCGCGGATACTTCGTCAATCTCGGCTATCGCTACGGCTTTTGACAATGCCATCGGCACGCCGTCTAGCACCTCTTGCACTGCTGCTCGTTGCCTGCTCTGCACCCCCGCAGCGACCGTCCGAGTATCTCGATCAGAGCACCGGCGCAACGGTAACGAGCGTCGACGCTCCGCTGACATTTGCTCGCGCCCGACTCGAGCTTGCGTACGGTGCCCGCGATTACGTGACGCTCGCGGCTGCGAGTGTAAATCGTGGCGGTCACATCGAGCAGGTTTTACTCGGCTACATCTGGTCAACAATCGATCCGCGCATGCGCCGCGATCCGGAGCCCGCGGATCAGACGCTCGTCATTGTCGCTGACGACCGCGTCATCGTGCTATCCGCCGACCGGCGCACGCCGCAGGACGTGGGCATCGCGGCCCCGGTCGCGGTGCCATCCGGATCGAATGCAACGCAACGCCTCTATCCGACCGACACTGCGACCTTGAGATTTTTAGCCTCGGCGCGCCAGCTGCGGCTCACCATCAGAAATGGTGCCGATCCGCGCTCATTCGACCTATGGGCCGATGGCCGAGGCGCGCTGTTGCAATTTCTGGCCTCAAGCGCGCGGGATTGAGCCCTCCTGTCCTAAGTCGGCCGTTTATCGCTGGTGTCCCGCGCCTGAAGGCTTGATCAGTCCCGTGGCGCGCGGACACGCAGATTGCACTTCGTTTGCTGCTGGTCGATCTTGCAGGACTGCGCACAGCCTTACGGACGGTAGCGGCCGGCGTCGGCGCAGACACGCGCCGCATGAGTCTATTGTGGCACCATGAATCGCACGGCACGATAGCTGTCCGAGCCCGTACACCATGTTAAAAGCTACACCTACTTACGCCTCGGCCATGGCAGGCCGCCGCTGTTGCCTATTACATGACAATCGCACGTGGTGATAAATGCGCTTTTGGGCCCAACCGGCTAGGACTTCGAATCAATCCCTATGGACTTCTAAGTCGCTTGGCTGCGGGCACCACGTGAACGTGTTCGGCATATTTGCGCACCTCTGGCATCGCGACGGCAAGCCCGGCTATTCGCTTCATCTGGCGCGCACCCTCGACTATCTGCGCGAAGCTTGCGCGCTCTATTCCGAGCTCGCGGAACTTGCGGCGTTTCTTGAGCGGCGAGTACTACTTGAGCTCGTGCAGACTAACTCAAAGGCCGCCGCCGCCGCGGTGAGCACATGAAAGCTCTGGTCCTGGCAGCCGGTCGCGGTGAGCGCATGCGCCCGCTGACCGACACGCTGCCGAAACCGCTCTTGCCGGTCGCGGGCAGGCCGCTCATTGCGTATCACCTCGAGGCGCTCGCGCGCGCCGGCATCCGTGATGTCGTCGTCAATCTTGCATGGCTCGGAGAGCGGCTGCGCAGCGCGCTCGGTGACGGCGGTCGCTATGGCGTACGGATTCGCTACTCCGATGAGGGCGCCGAGGCGCTCGAGACCGGGGGCGGCATTTTCAATGCCTTGCCGCTGCTTGCGCCCGGGCCGTTTCTTGTCGTGAACGGCGATACCTGGACCGACTTTGATTTCCGTCATTTGACTCTGGATCCCGATGTTGACGCAGGCGCGGAGGCACGCCTCGTGCTCGTGCCCAACCCCCAACATCATCCGCATGGTGACTTTGCTCTTGACGGCGACGTCATCGTCGAGCGCGCCACCGATCGCGCGACGTTCTCGGGGATCGGCATTTATCGTCCGGAGCTGTTTCGTGGCTCGCAGCCGGGTAAGTTTCCGCTGGCGCCGCTTCTTAAGCGTGCGATAGCCGCTGGCAGCCTGCGTGGCGAGCTTTATCGCGGCGAATGGTGGGACGTGGGGTCTCCTGAGCGTTTGCATGCCCTTGATATCCGGCTGCGTGCGCGCGCCGCCACCGGGCGCTAGCGCGAACTTCGGCCGTTTCCAGGTTTCGCCGTACAATCGGGGCTATGGCGGACATCAAGAAGATTCCAGTCGTGCGCGAGCTGACGCACACCCGCAGCGGTGAGAAATACGTGACCCCGCAGGGTTTTACCGCCATCCGCGATGGCATCAAGGCGCGCGCCGGGGTTGATCGTTCGATGCTTGCGGGCAAGCCGTCCTGGCTTCGCGCCCGAGCGCCCGCCGGGGCAGGCTTCGATGCGGTCAAGGCCATCGTGCGCGAGCATCGCCTTGCGACGGTGTGCGAAGAGGCAAAATGTCCGAACATTGGCGAATGCTGGAACGCGGGTACCGGCACCATCATGCTAATGGGCGCGGTGTGTACGCGTGCCTGCCGTTTCTGCGCGGTTGACACCGGCAACCCAAGCGGCTGGCTCGACGCAGAAGAGCCCGCGAACGTCGCGCGCAGCGTCGAGCTCATGGGCTTGAAGTACGTCGTCCTGACCTCCGTCAATCGCGACGATCTGCCGGACGGCGGCGCCGGCCACTACGCGTCGTGCATCCGCGCCATCAAAGCCCGAAACGGGAAGACCGCGGTCGAGGCGCTCACCCCCGACTTTCAGGGTGTGCGCAACGATGTGCGCACGGTCGTCGATGCAGGGCTTGATGTGTTCGCGCAGAATATTGAGACCGTGCGGCGCCTTACGCATCCGGTGCGCGATGCGCGCGCCGGCTATGAACAGACGTTAGGCGTGCTGCAATTCGCCAAGCAGCACGATGAGCGCGTGTTGACCAAGACCAGTTTAATGTTGGGCTTAGGCGAGAGCGACGCTGAGATCAAGGAAGCCCTGGACGACCTGCGTGCGGTCAATGTCGACATTGTCACCCTCGGTCAATATCTGCGTCCCACGGTGAATCATCTGCCGGTGGCGCGCTTCGTTGCACCCGGCGAATTCGATGCCTATCGGGAATGGGCACTCACGCGCGGCTTTCTCGAATGCGTCGCCGGGCCGCTGGTGCGTTCAAGCTACCGCGCCGAGCAGGCGCTGAAGCGCAACAATGCGGGGCTCAACAATCAGGCTCTCGTCGGGCGAGAGTGAGCGTGGCGGCCGCCAGCACCGCCGAGGAGGGCGAGCGGGAACGCCGCGCCGCGCCGCACACGCATGTCGTGCCCCATCCGCTGATCCGGCACCTGGGGCGTGCGGACTACGAGTCCACTTATCGTGCGATGCAGAAATTTACGGACGAGCGTGACCTCGAAAGCGCGGATGAGATCTGGTTTCTCGAGCACGCGCCGATCTTCACGCTCGGCATGAACGCAAGCCGCGTCCACCTGCTCGCGCCCGGCGACATTCCCGTGCTGCAGATCGATCGCGGTGGCCAGGTCACCTATCACGGGCCCGGACAGCTCGTCGTCTATCCGCTCATTGACTTGAAGCGCGCGGGCTTGGGCGTGCGCGCTCTGGTAAGCGCGCTTGAGAAAAGCGTCGTCAACTACACAGCTTCGCTTGGAATCACGGCGCAGTGTCGCCGCGACGCTCCCGGCGTGTACGTCGCCGAACGCAAGCTTGCAAGTCTTGGCATTCGCATCCGCCGCGGTGCAAGCTACCACGGGCTTGCGCTCAACGTCGACATGGATCTGGAGCCCTTTGGGCGCATACATCCGTGTGGCTACGAGGGACTGCAAATGACGCAGCTTGCTGATTTAGGTGGCCCGTCTGCCGTTGAAATTGTGGCGCGGGATTTCGCGCCGCATCTGTTGCGCGCGTTATTTGCCAATGCCGAAGTCGCTCAGCCGCGCGTTTAATATCGCTGACCTGCGCACACTTGCGCGCGCGCGCCTGCCGCGCATGGTGTTCGACTACATCGATGGCGGCGCCGACGATGAGTGCACGTTACGCGCCAACGTAGAGCGCTTTGCCGATTACGCCCTCACGTGGGACGTGCTGTGCGACATCTCAACCATCTCGACCGCAACGACCGTCATGGGCGCCGCCACAAAATTGCCTTTCTTCATGTGCCCGACGGCGGCCTCGCGCCTCTTCCACCCGGCGGGCGGAGAGCGCGCGGTCGCGCGTGCCGCCCACGCCGCTGGCGTCATCTACTCGGCGTCGGCGCTCGGCACGACGCGCTTTGAGGATATTGCCGCCGTCAATCCGGGCCCGAAGTGGTTTCAACTTTACGCGTGGAAGGACCGCGGCCTGTTGCGCGAGATGCTCGTGCGCGCCAAAGCCGCGGGGTTCGGTGCGGCCATTCTTACGGTCGACGTGCCGGTGGCAGGCAACCGTGAACGAGATCATTACAATGATTTCACCGTGCCGTCGCGGGTGACGGCGCGTACCGCAGTGCAGGCGCTCGCCCGCCCCGGCTATCTGTGGAAGCTCTGGAGCACAGCGGCGGTGCAGCCGGCGATCGTCGCCGACATCATGCCGATCGACGGCACTCTGGTGGAGTTTCTAAACCGGCAGCTTGACCACACGTTGTCCTGGAAGGATATCGTCTGGATGATTGACACTTGGGCTGGCGAATTTGCCATAAAAGGCATTGCCACCGTTGCCGACGCGCGCCGCTGTGTTGCGGCGGGAGCGACCGGTGTGTGGGTGTCAAACCACGGCGGGCGGCAACTTGATACCGCGCCCGCAACAATTGATGTATTGGAGCCGATCGTGCAGGCGGTCGGGGATCGAGCGACGGTCATTCTCGACGGCGGCATCCGCCGCGGAACCGATATTATTAAGGCGCTGGCATTGGGCGCCCGCGCTGTGGGTATCGGTCGCGCATACCTTTACGGACTCGCAGCGGCGGGTGAGGCCGGGGTTACGCGCGCCATCGCAGTTCTAGCGGAAGAGCTGCGACGGGATCTCGCGCTCATGGGATGCGCTGACTTGAAGTCGATCCGCCGCGATAGTGTGATTGCGCCGCAGGACCGGCGCCATAAGAACTAGCACACCGCACTAGGGGAAAATATCATGTTCCAGCAGCTCCTGACTCCGGTCGGGGCAAGCCTCGGAATGTCCTTTGTCGTCGCGACGCTACCGGTTGCCACAGTCCTCGTGCTTCTGGGTGTATTGCGCAGGCCAGCCTGGCAGGCCGCCTTGGCGGGCCTTATCGTCGGCCTTATCGTTGCGATCGGCGTCTGGCAGCTGCCCGTGAATCTCGCTTTGGATTCGGTGGTGAACGGCGCGGTGTTTGCCCTCTGGCCGGTGATGTGGATCGTGTTCAGCGCGCTCCTGCTCTACAACATCGCGGTACGCTCAGGGCGCTTCGATGCGTTTCGTAGCTGGATGCTTGTGCATCTGCCGAATGACCGGCGCGTGATTCTGGTCGTCATCGGCTTTTGCTTCGGTTGTCTTTTGGAAGGCATCTCGGGATTTGGCACGCCGGTTGCGATTACAAGCTCGCTCTTGATCCTGATTGGCTTTCCGCCGCTTGAAGCGCTCGTGTTTGTACTGATATTCAATACCGCGCCCGTGGCGTTCGGCGCGCTCGGTACTCCGCTGACCGTGCTCGGATCGGTGACGAGCCTGCCGGCGCCGATTCTTGCGGCGATGGTCGGGCGGCAGCTGCCGGTCATGGCGCTCATCCTGCCCTTTTACGTCATGGCACTGTACGGCGGTGTACGCTCGTTGCGCGCGCTCTGGCCGCTGCTGTTGGTGGCCGGCGGTAGCTTCGGTGTTTGCCAATTTTTGGCCTCCAACTACATCGACTACACCCTCACGGATGTGCTCTCCTCCTTGGGTTCGCTCGCGGCGACCTTCGTGCTGTTGCGGTTCTGGAAACCAACGCCGGATCTGGAGTTCATGATCAAGGATGCGGCTCTCGAGGGCGAACGCGCCGCGGGCGCGGTGCCGCCCTGGCAGGGATGGTTGCCGTGGATCATCGTTTCGGTGGTAGTCATTGTATGGACATTCACCAAGACGGCCGTGATCGGGCAGCAGGCCATTCAGTGGCCGGGATTGCACAACGCAATTTCCATTACGCTCTACAATGACAAGCCGTACGCCGCGGTCTGGAATTTCCAGCCGCTTGGCACCGGCACCGCGATTCTGCTCGCCGCAGCCTTTACCGCGTTCATCGTCGGACTCAAGCCCGCAGACTTCTTCAGCTGCGTCGCGCTAACCCTCCGTCAGGCGTGGCTTGCGATCCTGACGGTGACGCTGATCGTCGGCCTTGCCTATTTGATGAATTACTCAGGGATGGCCTATACGCTCGGCAAAGCAGTCGCCTCGGCCGGGCATCTCTTTATTCTCCTGTCGCCGTTCTTGGGCTGGGTCGCCGTGTTCCTGTCGGGCAGCGATACCTCGGGGAATGCGCTTTTTGGCAACCTGCAAGTCGTGGCGGCGCGGCAGTTGAACTTAAATCCGGTGCTGTTCGCCGCCACCAACTCCTCCGGCGGCGTCATGGGCAAGATGATCTCCCCGCAAAACATCGCAACCGGTGTTGCGGTCACCGATCTTCGCGGCCGCGAGGGCGAGGTGCTGGC
>DAITPA010000078.1:0-6751 GCA_036833805.1 Steroidobacteraceae bacterium
CATCATAGCAATCCCCGAGAAATACTGCACAGTTATTTAGGGGACACTACACTAGCAGCGCTCTTAGCGGTCAGGCGGCGTCCGCGCCCAGCATCGCCTTGATCTCGAGGAAATCGCGCAGTCCGTGCTCGCCCCATTCGCGCCCGTTGCCCGAACGCTTGAAGCCGCCGAAGGGCGTATTCATATCGCCGGACGCACCGTTCAGGATCACTTGCCCGGCCCTGATGCGGCGTCCGACCTGCCGGGCGCGCGCGGGATCTTTGCACCACACGTAGGCGGCCAACCCATAAGGGGTGTCGTTTGCGATCTGGATGGCCTCCTCTTCGTTCGCGTACGGCAGAATGCACAGCACCGGCCCAAAAATCTCCTCGCGCGCGATGGTCATGTTGTTCGTAACGTTTGAGAAAATCGTCGGTTTGACGAAGTAGCCCTTCGCAAGTCCCGTGGGCCGTCCGCAGCCGCCAATTACGACCTTGGCCCCTTCGGCGATGCCCTGGGCGATGTAACCCTCGACGCGATCAAACTGGATCTTTGAGACCACGGGTCCAATGGACGTGCCTTCGGCTTTGGGGTCGCCGACGATCACGGATTCGGCGATGCGCTTGGCGATCGCTTCCACGGCAGCAAGCTTCGCGGCTGGCACGAGCATGCGCGTGGGCGCATTGCAGGACTGCCCCGAGTTCTGAAACACGTGCAGGACGCTTGCCTTCACGGCGCGCTCCAGATCGACATCATCAAGAAGCAGATTCGGGGATTTGCCGCCGAGCTCCTGATGAACGCGCTTGACCGTTGCGGCGGCGCTCTTGGCGACCTCGGTGCCGGCACGTGTCGAGCCGGTGAAAGACACCATGTCCACATCAGGATGCGTTGCGAGCGCCGCCCCAACGGTCGGTCCGTCGCCATTGACGAGATTGAAGACGCCGGCCGGCACGCCCGCCTCGTGCAGCACTTTGGCCCAGAGTATGGCGCTGAAAGGCGAGAACTCGGAGGGCTTCAGCACCATGGTGCAACCGGCGGCGAGCGCCGGCACCACCTTCGCGGCGACTTGGTTGATAGGCCAGTTCCAGGGCGTGATGAGCGCACATACGCCCACCGGCTCGAGCATGAGGCGTGCGGCGCCGTGCGGCTCTTCGAATTTGAAGGTCTTCAGTACTTCAATCATGGCGCTCAAGTGGCCTACCCCAACTTGCGCCTGCGAATTGCGCGCGAGTTTCATGGGTGCGCCCATCTCATCGCTGATCGCGGTCGCGATCTCATCGTAGTGCGCCTTGTAGGCTGCGAGGATCTTCTCGAGTAAGGTGCGACGCTCATCCGCACTGGTGCGCGAATAGCCGTCGAAAGCGCGCCGCGCCGCCGCGACAGCGCGATCGACATCCTGGGCGCTGCCCATCGAGATTACGCCCGCCACCTCTTCAGTCGCCGGATTGATAACGCGATATTCGCGCGCTTCAATGGGATCAACCCAGCGCCCGTCAATGTAAAACTGCCGATCGTCGTACTGCATGAAGGCAACCTCAAAATTAAATGGCAGCGCCGCCGCCGGCCTTAATGGGGCCGCCCGTGCTGCGCGGCAACCACCTGGGAGAAGAAACTATAGATGCCGGCGTCGTCCATGTGGCGCGCGTCGATGACACCTGACGTGCGGCCGTGCGACGCCTTGTCGCGCTCGCGACCGTCCTTGCACGTGTTCGCCCCAAAGACTACCAGCGCGGGATCCTTGCCGGACGCGCGCGCCTGTTGGAGGCCCTGCTGCAGCGTGACATGCGCGTCGGCCGACTCATCGTAGGGCCGCGTCGCGCCGAGTGCGCCGATCGACAGAAACAGCGCGCCAGGAATTCCCATGCGCTTAACCATAAACCGTAAGGCTCCAAGAGCAGTGGCCCCACGGGCCTAGAGGGTGTGATATTAATGCATGCGGTGGGAAAAGCCGCCACCCGGTGCGCCAAGCTCCGGGCCGGGCAAGTACAACGGCAGTAGACGCGATGGCATTAAAAAGAAACTCTCGTGGACGTTGAGCCGCCGCAGAAAATGCGCTTCGTCGACCCGACCGGCCCGGGCGGCCCTGAGGTGCTACGGATCAGTGAAATGCCGACGCCGCTGCCGCGCGAGCACGAAGTCCTTATCAAAGTTCACGCCGCCGGCATCAACAGACCCGACGTCCTGCAACGGCAGGGCAAATATGCACCGCCGCCGGGTGCTTCTCCGATTCTGGGACTTGAGGTCGCAGGGGAAATCGCAGCGCTCGGCGCAGGCGCAACGCTCAAGCTCGGCGCGCGCGTCTGTGCGCTGGTCCCCGGAGGCGGCTACGCCGAGTACTGTCGCGTACCGGAGAGTCATTGTCTTACCGTGCCGCAGGGTCTCTCGATGCCGGAGGCCGCGGGCATTCCGGAAACGTTCTTCACGGTGTGGGCCAATGTATTTCAAATCGGGCGCCTCAAGTCAGGCGAGCGCTTCCTCGTGCACGGCGGCGCGGGCGGCATCGGCACTACGGCCATTCAGCTTGCCCACGCGCGTGGCGCAGAGGTGTTTACGACCGCCGGATCGGATGAGAAGTGCGCGGCGTGCCGCGCACTGGGCGCGGATCACGCCTTCAATTACAAAACCGATGGCTTCGCCGAGGAGATCGCGCGCATCACGGCCGGCCACGGCGTCGATGTCATCCTCGACATGGTGGGCGGCGGCTATACCGAGAAGAACGTAAATAGCCTCGCGCTGCACGGACGTCTTGTGCAGATTGCCTTTCAACAAGGCGCAAACGTCACCCTGAACCTGGCAAAGATCATGCAGAAACGCCTGCTCATCACCGGCTCGACGCTGCGCCCGCGCAGTATCGAAGACAAGGCGGCAATTGCGAACGAGCTGCACCGGGAGGTCTGGCCGCTTCTTAGGACCCGGCAGGTCACAGTGATCGTTGACAAGGTCGTGCCGTTTGCCGAGGTCAAGGCGGCGCACGAGTATTTTGACAGTGCGCAGCACACCGGCAAGGTCATCCTGCAAATGCTGCCGTAAGTAGAAGAACAACTCTAAAGACGCGCAGATCTCATGGCGTCCGAAGCTCGCATCAACTGTGCTGCGATTGATGCAGGCCCGCGTTTTCAGGAACTGCATCGGCGCAAGAGCCGTTTTTTGTGGATTCTGATGGCCCTTTCGGTCGTCTACTATTTTCTCTTGCCGCTCGGCGCAGCTTACAGCCCAGCGCTGTTTCGGACCAAGGTTTGGGGCACCGTGAATTTCGCAATTGTGTTCGCACTGTCCGAATTCGTTGTCGCCTGGCTCATTGCCTACGTCTACTACCGCTACGCGAGCCGCACCTTTGACCCCATGGCTGAGGAGCTTGCGCGCGCCGCGCCGCATGCCGTGTCAGCGGTGGTCGCGAAACACCAGCGGATGCTCCGCGCGATACGGCCGTTCGGTGCGCGCCACCGCTTCGGTAACGAGGTGATGGTGTGGCGAGAGGTCGCATACCGGGTCGGCATTCGCCGCATCGCCGGTCAACAAATAGGCCTGGCAGCGGCAGCCGCCGAAGTCTTTGGCCTTGTCCGGACAGCTGCGGCACGGCTCCTTCATCCAGGAATCGCCGCGGAAGTGATTGAAGCCCGCTGAGTCGTACCAGATCGACTCGATGCTCGCATCGCGCACATTGGGAAAGTCGAGCCCGGGAAGCATGCGCGCCGCGTGACACGGCAACGCACAGCCATCCGGCGCGATAGTCAGAAAAATAGAGCCCAGTCCATTCATGCACGGTTTGGGGCGACGCTCAAAGTAATCGGGCACCACGAAAAAGATGCGCATGTTTTGACCGCTCTGTGCACGGAAGCGCTTGGTCGTCTCTTCAGCACGCTGCAGCTGCTCGCGGCTCGGCAGCAGGCGATCGCGGTTCTTAAAGGCCCAGCCGTAATACTGCGTATTGGCGAGCTCCACGTAGTCCGCGCCCATCGACTGCGCCATCTTGAGAATCTCCTCGACATGGTCGATGTTAAGGCGGTGCAGCACCACATTGAGCACCATCGGATAGTCGTATTTCTTGATGAGCGCGGCCACTTTCGACTTGAGCTCGAAAGTGCGCGTGCTGCTCAGGAAATCATTCATCTCCTTGGTGCTGTCCTGAAAGGAGAGTTGAATGTGATCCAGGCCTGCGGTCTTCAGAGCTTGCAGGCGCGCCTCGTTTAGGCCGACTCCGGAAGTTATGAGATTCGTGTAGAAGCCCAAGTCATGAGCGGCGCCGACGATCTCCTCAAGATCATCGCGCACGAGCGGTTCGCCGCCGGATAAACCGAGCTGCACCGCGCCCAAGGCGCGCGCCTCACGCAGTACGCGCAGCCATTCCTCGGTTTTGAGCTCAGGTCCGGTACGCGTGAAATCGGTCGGGTTGTAGCAAAACACGCAGTGCAGCGGGCACTTGTACGTGAGCTCCAGGAGGAGCCACAAGGGCGGACCCGGGCGACTGACTTGCGCGTTCACTCGCGTAGTTCCAGCCAGTTCTTGGCGAGTGCCATGGATACGAAGGCGGCAACGTCAGCGTCAAGTCCGCTGGTGGCAAAGCAGAGTTCAAGATCGGTCGTGATATCCGCGATGGTGCGCGCGCCATCGCAACGTTTCATGATCTCACCGGCGCTGCCGTTGAGTTTGATCATGCCTTCGGGATAGAGGAGAACGTGCGCGCTCTGCGCGGACTCCCATTGCAACCGGAAGCCCTTGCCAATGGCGGGCTTGGCGGTCACGGCAATGGTGTCCATGTCTGCGGCGCGCCCGCCGGACGCGCAATCGGCTTGTTACGAGGAAATCGGGCGCAGCCCGCCTGCGCGGGCCGGCGCCCTGCGAACTTCAACGATTGGCGATGTACATCGTGATTTCCATGCCAAACCGGAAATCAACAGCTTGCGGGGTTTCCCATTTCATAGATATATCCTTCGTCGATAGCAATCGGCGACCTTGAACTGCCGCCACACCCGTATCCTGTACTCGGCCGGCTGCTTCGCAAACGGGATCATCATGAAACACGCCTCATGATTTTCATGAGTCCGGGCAAGGGGCCCCAAAATCCATGGGCGCTGCTAACATCGAGCCACTGATGAAGCTGCGCACTCGCCTGAATCTCGTGGTGGCGGGCCTGACGGCCGCCTTTGTAATCGTGCTGATATCGGCCGAAGTGCAGGCGACGCGCTCATCCATCCGCGAAGAGATCGAAGCGGCGAACCGTGTCGCCGCCCAGCTCTTGGGCCGCCTGGCGTACATCTACTCGAGCACGGGCGGACCGGAACTCGTCCTGCCGTTTTTGCAGCAATTGGGCCATGTGCGCGCCAATGAGATTGTGCTGCGCAGCAGCGACGGGCAACTCCTGTATCGTTCCCCGCCGCCGACTTACAAGTCGGGCCGGGCGGTGCCGGCTTGGTTCGGCCGGCTGATGTCGCCCGCTCCCGCAGAGTACCGATTCTCTCTTCCGGGGGACGTGTTGCTCAGCGTTGAGGCCAACCCCTCGCGCGCCGTGCTTGATGCCTGGGATGACCTCATACACCTTTTTGCTCTGTCCACGATCATGCTCGTCATCTTCAATGGTGCCGCCTTCTGGTCAGTGAATCGGGCGCTCGTCGCTTTTCCCGTGATCACGGAAGGGTTGGAGCGCGTACAAAAAGGCGATCTTACGTATCGCCTGCCACCGCTCAACGGCTTCGAAGCAGGCGCGATCGGCGCCGCCTTCAATCGCATGGCGCAGACGATTCAAGACAAGCTGCAGGCGGAGCGCAAAGTTCATGAGGCGGAGACGCGCCTTGATGAGCGGCGAGAAATGGCATTGCTCGTTGAGCAGCGCGTCGAGGAGGAGCGGCGCTTGATCGCTCATGAGCTGCACGATGAGTTTGGTCAGTCGGTGACCGCGATCGGCAGCCTCGCGATGGCGATCGCGTCTCAAGGCGGCGCGCGCGACCCGCCCACCGGGGAGGCGGCGCGGCTCATCGCTGATGAGGCCGCGCGTTTGTACGATGCGATGCACGGACTTATTCCGCGTCTCATGCCGCTGTCGCTGGATACTCTGGGGCTTGCCGACACCTTGGAAAACCTCGTCAGAGACTGGCAACGGCGCAATGCTTCGATCCGCTTGTCGCTGCAGCAAGACCTTGCAGCCGACCTGGGTCCGAGCGTTACGCTTGCGATCTACCGTGTCGTGCAGGAAGGCTTGATTAACGCGCTGCGGCACGCCCACGCGTCGAGCGTGGACATCAGCGTGCAGTCGGATGCCGAGCGCATCATTGTCACAGTCGCGGATGACGGCGTCGGCATGAGCGCCGAGAGCTCGCAGCCAGGGCACTTCGGGCTGCGCGGACTGGCGGAGCGCGTTGCGCATCTGGGTGGCAGCTTCGAGGTCGAGCAACGCGCGCCTCACGGCGTATGCCTCACAGCCCGAATCCCATTGACGGTAAGCGCATGATCCGTGTGCTTCTGGTCGATGATCATGCGGTGGTACGTATGGGATTTCGGCTCCTGCTGCAATCACAGGGCGAGATGTCAGTGATCGCCGAGGCCGAATCCGGCGAGGTTGCGTGTCAGCGCTACCTCGAGTTGAGCCCCGACGTCGTCGTGATGGATCTTGCGATGCCCGGCATGGGCGGCCTTGAGGCCCTGCGGCGCATTCGCGCGCATCACCCGCAGGCACGTGTGCTGACGCTGTCCGCGCAAGACGATCCGATGCACGCGCGCCGCGCGCTGCGCGAAGGCGCGCTCGGATTTCTGTCAAAGCGCAGCGCACCCGAAGCCT
>DAITPA010000079.1:0-6390 GCA_036833805.1 Steroidobacteraceae bacterium
CCGCCACGGTAGTCACGCCGACCATACTTCTGCTGATAGGTGTAGTCGGCGTGACCGGGGCGGAAACGGTCTTTGATCTTTTCGTAGTCGCGCGAGCGAGCATCCGTGTTCTCGATGAGGATGCCGATAGGCGTGCCGGTGGTGCGACCCTCAAATACGCCGGACAGGAGCTTTACCTGATCGCCCTCGCGGCGTTGACTGACGAAGTGCGATGTACCCGTGCGGCGCCGGTCGACGTCAAGTTGCAGGTCCGCTTCGCTCAAGGCGAGGCCTGGCGGGCAGCCATCCACGACGCAGCCCATGACCGGTCCGTGGCTTTCGCCAAAGGTTGTGACGGCAAAAAGCTTGCCGATCGTGTTACCCGGCATGAAGCTGCTCCGCCGTCAGTAAAAAAACGCCGCCGCCGCCGCGCTCGAACTCAAGCCACGTAAACGGCAGTCCCCGAAACGCCCGCCGCACGGCGAACTCGGTGTTGCCCGCTTCGACGACCAGAATGCCGCGCGGCCGAAGATGGCGCGCCGCATCACGCAGAATGCTGCGAATAGAGTCGAGCCCCCCCTTGCCGGCAGCCAGAGCGATCCGCGGTTCGTATCGGTACTCGGCCGGCAACGCAGCAAGCTCGCGTGCGCCGACATAGGGCGGATTGCTCACGATGATATCGTAGCTGCGCCCGCCGAGCGCGCTGAAATGGTCGGACTGCACGAGGCGTACGCGCCGCCCCACGCGGTGCTGACGCACATTGATGCGCGCGACCTCGAGCGCATCACGGCTGACGTCGACCGCATCCACGCGCGCCTGCGCAAACGCGCGCGCACAGGCAATCGCGATGCATCCGCAGCCGGTGCCGAGGTCGAGCACACGGCGCACGCGTGCGGCTTCGATCCACGGACTGAAGCGGCGCTCGATGAGCTCCGCCAATGCCGAGCGCGGAATGAGCACGCGCGCATCGACACGGAAGCGCAAGCCCGCGAAGCTTGTGTGGCCGGTGAGATAGGCTGCGGGAATGCGCTCGCTGATGCGGCGGTCGATCAGCGTCTTGACCAATTGGCGCGCGCGCACACCGACGCGGCGCGCGTAGCTTTTCGCGCTCGCCGGATGCGGCAGATCCATGGCATGCCAGACGAGCGCCGCGGCCTCATCCTCGGCATTGTCGGTGCCGTGGCCGAAGAAGACCTGCGCACGCCGCAAGCGCCGCGCGCTCGTCGCAATGAGTGCGCGCACCGTCGGGCGCTGCGCGCTGTGAGATAATTCGCTCATGATGCTTCGACGTTCATGGATAGCCTGGAGCCTCGCCGCCGCCTGCGCGGCGCTTGCAGGCTTCTGGGTCGCGCGCCAAGTTGACAGCGCCCCGCTGCAGCTGGCAAGCGGCACCTGGTTTGCGCAGCCGCGCCCGATCGGGGCGCTCGCGTTGACGGCACACACCGGTAAGACTCTGACGGAGCGCGATCTTACCGGCCATCCGACACTTGTGTTCTTTGGATTTACTCACTGCCCGGATGCTTGCCCGACGACGCTTGCACGGCTTGCCGAGATCAAAAAGAGCGCGGCGCTGCCCGATTTGCGCGTGCTCTTTGTCAGCGTCGATCCGGGGCGCGACACACCCGCGGCTCTCGCGCCCTACGTGCATGCCTTCGATCCCGACTTTATCGGCGCAACCGCCGATGCGCGCGAGATCGGCAGGCTCGCGCAAAGGTTTGGCGTGGCGGTCGCGCGTATCGACCTGCCGGGCGGCGACTACATGATGGAGCATTCCGCGGCCGTGTTTCTCCTCGACCACCACGCGCAAATTGTGGCGGTGTTCACTCCGCCATTTGATGTGCCGCCGTTCGTCGCGGACCTGCGGCACGTCGAAGCACGATTGCGCAGCTGATGTCCGCTACGCCGTCGGAGGCCGACGCCCGCGCGAGGATTGGCGAGCGTCTCTTCGTCCTGATGCAGCATCTCTTGCCGCAGCACAGCTTGTCGCGCCTCGTCTGGCGCATCACGCGCAGCCGCCATGCAGGCCTTAAGAACTATCTCATCGCAATCTTTATGGATCACTTTCATCCGGACATGAGCGACGCGCAACAACCCCTGCCGCATGCGTATGACACATTCAATGAATTCTTCACGCGCGCCTTGCGCGCGGGCGCACGGCCGCTTGCCGCAGACCCGAGCGTCATTGTTGCGCCGGTCGATGGCACCATCAGCGCCATGGGGTGCATCGACGGAGCAGAGCTCCTGCAGGCGAAGGGTCACAGCTATTCGCTGGCGGCGCTGCTTGCAGGTCCGCCGGCAGTCGCGCGCCGTTTTGTCGATGGGGCTTTCGCGACGGTGTATCTCGCCCCCTATAACTATCATCGCATCCACATGCCCGCGGACGGCACGCTCACTGCGGCGTGGTACGTACCAGGCCGGCTCTTCAGCGTCAATGCGACGACCACGGCGCGTGTAACGGGACTGTTCGCGCGCAATGAGCGCATCGTATGCGTTTTTGAGGATGGTCCCTTCAGTTTCGCGCTGGTTCTGGTGGGCGCGCTGTTCGTCGGCAGCATGACCACTCACTGGCATGGCGACGTCACGCCGCGCACGCGCCGGGCCTGCGAGCTCAAAAGCCCCCCGGCGGCAGACATGCATCTGCCGCGGGGCGCGGAGCTCGCACGCTTCAATATGGGATCAACGGTGATTCTGCTGTTGCCACGCGGGCAGACTGCTTGGGCGGCGGGACTCACCACCGGCAGCCGCATTCAGGTCGGTCAGCCGCTCGCGCGGCGGCATGCGTCGTGAGCGAGCCGAGCTGGCGTGCGAGCGCGGCTCGCTCGATGCTCGAGCGCCGCGCGACACTGCTCGCGGCGGTGCGGCGCTTCTTCGCGGCGCGTGCTGTGCTCGAGGTCGATACCCCGTTTGTTGTCAACCACCCCGTGAGCGATGTGCACATGCATGCGGCGCGGGTGGCATTTGACGGCACGCTCGCGCACTTTGTGCACAGCTCGCCTGAATACGCCATGAAGCGGCTGCTCGCATCCGGCAGCGGCGACATCTTTCAGATCTGCCATGTGGTGCGCGCTTTTGAGACGAGTCGCCTGCACAACCCCGAATTCACCCTCCTCGAGTGGTATCGCGTCGGCTATTCGCTCGCCGAGCTGATGGCTGAAGTCGAGGCGCTGGTGCGCGACACCTGCGCGGCTCTTGCGGCGGGCGTGACCGAGCACGTGAGCTATCGCGATGCCTTTGCCCGCGTACTGGCGCTCGATCCTTTTTCCGCAAGCATGCGCGAGCTCGAAGACGCGGCCGGGCGTTTGGGGCTCACGCGGGGCGACGCATCTGACGATATAAGCCGCGATGACTTACTTGATTTCCTGATGACGGCACAGGTGGGCCCGAGCCTCGGGCGCCATGGACTCGCCTTTGTGCACGCTTATCCGGCCTCGCAGGCGGCACTGGCATGCCTGGACCCCGACGATGCGCGCGCCGCACAGCGCTTTGAGCTCTTTCGTAGCGGCGTTGAACTCGCCAACGGTTATCGTGAGCTCACATCGCCCCTCGAGCAGCGCGCCCGCTTCGAGGCGGACAACGCCGAGCGGGGCCGCCGGCGTCTGCCGGTTTTTCCCATCGATGAGCACCTCTTGGCGGCGCTTACCGCCGGCCTACCCGAGTGCGCGGGCGTGGCGCTCGGCTTGGACCGCTTGCTGATGCTCGCGACAGGCGCCGAACACATTCACGAGGTCATTGCCTTTCCAACCGAGCGCGCCTGAAAGAGCCTTGGCATGAGTCACGTCAGCACACGTTACGAATTTAAGGACAAGTCTTCGGACTACGCGAGCCTCGCGCGGGAACTCACAAGCTTGCTCGCGGGCGAGTCCGATCTCATTGCCAACGCGGCGAACACCACGGCGCTCATCTTTGATGCCGTGCCACGCCTGAACTGGGCCGGGGTCTATTTTTTAAAGGACAGCGAACTTCTTGTCGGTCCGTTCCAGGGCAAGCCCGCGTGCGTGCGTATCGCGCTGGGCGCGGGCGTGTGCGGCCAGGCCGCGGCGCTGCGCACAACTATTGTTGTGCCGAACGTGAACGAATTTCCCGGCCACATTGCCTGTGATGCCGCATCGCGCTCCGAGATCGTCATGCCGCTCGTGCTTGGCGATGCTCTCCTGGGGGTACTCGATATCGACAGCCCCGAGCTTGCCCGTTTCGATGCGGCCGACCGCGAAGGCCTCGAGCGACTCGCCGCCATTCTCGTGGCGAGCGTGCGTGCCGGCCGCGCCGGGTAGGCAGTGCTCGAGACACGCAAGGGATTCGCCGCGGCGCTGGCAGCGTTCGCCATTTGGGGATTCCTGCCGCTTTACTTCATACCATTGCGCGAGGTATCGGCGCTGCAGGTCGTCGCGCATCGCGTGATCTGGTCGTGGGTCGTGGTGCTGGCGTCAATGACTCTGCGCGGCGAGCTTGCGCAGATTCGCGCGACTTGGGCATCTCGCGGCGTCATCTTGCGGCTCGCAGCATCCGCGATCTTCATCAGCATCAACTGGCTCTTATACGTATGGGCAGTCGCGCACAACCATGTGGTCGACGCAAGCTTGGGCTACTTCATCACTCCGCTGGTGAATGTATTACTGGGAGTTGTCGTCCTGTCGGAGCGGCTGAATCGCGCGCAATGGACGGCGGTTGCGCTCGCCGCCGTGGGCGTAAGCTACCTCACCGTCGAGACCGGCAACGTATTGTGGATCTCGCTCACGCTCGGATTTTCGTTCGCCTGTTATGGTTTGATCCGCAAAGTCGTGCGCGTCGAGGCGCTTGCGGGACTTGCGACGGAGACGCTGATGCTCATGCCGTTCGCAGCCGCATACCTCATCTGGTGCGCGGCGAGCGGCAGCGGCGCTCTGGGGCACGCGGGCCTTCCGATCGATGCGCTGCTGGTGGGCAGCGGACCGGTAACGGCGTTCACCTTGTTCCTGTTCGCCTACGGCGCGCGCCGTATTGCGTACTCGACCACGGGCGTGCTGAATTACATCGCCCCCACCTTGCAACTTGCGTGCGGCGTGTTCGTCTTCCGCGAGCCGTTCGCGCGGGCGCACTGGCTTGGGTTCACGCTCATCTGGACGGCGCTCCTGATTTACGCGGGCGACGGCCTGTTGAGCGCGCGGCGTTAAGAGTAATGAGGTCTGTGCGGCCATGCCGCCATCGCGTCGCGTCGCAGCGCGACGATCGCCCCGCCTTATTCCCAGAGGCGCTACTGCTTCGCGCGCGAAATATATTGCCCGGTGCGCGTATCAACGCGAATGGTTTCGCCTTCGTTAATGAAGAGCGGCACACGCACGACTGCGCCGGTCTCAAGCTTGGCGGTTTTCTGACCGCCGGTCGCCGTATCGCCGCGCAGCCCCGGATCCGTCGCAGTCACGACGAGCTCGATATGTGACGGCGGCACCACTTGCAGCGGCACGTTGTTCCACAACGTAATGATGCACACCGTGCCGTCCTTCAACCATACGGCATTGTCACCGATCGCAGCCTTGCCAGCGGTGTATTGCTCGAAGTTCTCCGGCACCATGAAATGCCAGAACTCCCCGTCCTGATACAGAAACTGCATGTCCATATCAACGACGTCCGCAGCCTCGACCGTGTCGCCCGATTTGAAGGTGCGCTCGATGGTTCTGCCGCTCTTCAGATTGCGGATCTTGACGCGGTTGAAAGCCTGGCCCTTGCCAGGCTTAACCATTTCATTTTCCACGATCGAAAACGGATCTCCGTCGAGGATGATCTTCATGCCGGAGCGGAACTCGCTCGTGCTGTAATTCGCCATTAATTCCTCGCACCGGGCGACCCCGGTACCGGGGTCGCAAAAAGGCCGCGTATGATAGCGGCATCTGCATCCTGGCAACAACAAACGAGCCGACGGCGACGCGCCGCAGCGCTTCTTGCGCGCCGGCGAGCTCTGCGTTGGGCTCGGGGGAGCGCTCACTGCCTGCAATCTGAGAGGCGCAACACGCAGGCCCGGGGGGCGATGTGAGACGCTTGCCATGCGCCACTGCGTTTGAGCGCTGCTAGAATTCGCAGCCGTTTTCGCGCCGACTGAGGGAAAGTGGGTTGAACGAGCAGAACGCCGTACCGCTCATCGTGCTCAGCTTGGCACGGGATCCGGTCGAAACTATCAATAGCATCCTGCGCCGCGCCGGGTATCCCGTGCATTGCACCTGGATTCCATCCCTGCGCGACCTCGGCGATGCCTTGACGCAGCTCAACCCCGAGGTCCTGCTGTGCGTCGACAGCGGCCCGGAAAACCTCGTGGCGGCCGCGGGCATCCGCGATCACATTGCAGCCGCCGTGCCGCTGATCGTCATCGCGGAAAGTGTCGATGAAACACGCATCGCCGCGGCACTTCTCGGGGGCGCGCGCGACGTCGTCTCCCTGAGC
>DAITPA010000080.1:0-6350 GCA_036833805.1 Steroidobacteraceae bacterium
GTCAATGCGGTTTGCGTGTCGAGGTGCATACGGCTCAGCGTCAGGCTCACGAGCTCCAGCAGGTCGGGCTCATCGTCGACGATCAGGACAAGCGGTTTACGCATATTTGGTCCAGCGGTGCGGATCGGCGAACACCAGGCGGAAGATACTGCCGCCGCCGGCTCGCGGCTCGTACAAAAGCGTCGCGCCATTGGTCTGCGCAAGCTCACGCGCGAGGAACAGACCCAGACCCGAACCGCCGTGGCCGCTCGTGAAGAATGGCTCGAAGATGCGTTCGTGATTCTCCGCCGCCACCCCCGGACCGCGATCGGCGATCTCAAGATACGGGCGCAGACCGGGGCCCAAGCGGCCATAGCGGATTTCGATCGGCGCCTCGGGTGCGGCCGCGGTCGTGTGCCGCAGCACGTTGTCGCACAGATTCCAGACCACTTGCCGCAGTTGACTCACATCGACACGCACGTCGAGCTGCTTTTCGACGCCGCTGATGGTTAGCCGGTCGGTCGGTAGCTGCATGGTCGCGCAGAATTCGTCGCGGAATTCTTCTATCCAGTCGCGCAGCGACAGGCGCTCAAGGCGCGTCCCCTCGCGTCGCGATAAGTGCAGCACATTATTGATGATGGTGCTGACGCGTGCGGAGTTTGTGCAGATGATCTCCGTCAGGCGCTTATCTTCGCTCACGAGGTGCGTCGACTCCGCGAGCAGCTGCCCGGCGTGGTTCATGGCGCCGACCGGGTTTCTGATTTCGTGCGCGATGCTCGCGCTTAAGCGACCGAGCGCGGCAAGCTTTGACTGCTGAACTTTTTCCGCGATGAGACTCGTATCCTCGAGGAACACCAGAATCGGTGCGGGAACCGCATCCCCGAGCGGCGCAAAATGCGGCCTGATGACGCGCGCACCATCGGCGGCGGTGAAAGTGGCGGGCGGCTCTGCGGCTGCTGCGCCTTGCGTGCGCCAGGTGACGAGAAGATACAAGAGGCGCGGCGAGGCCTCCCCCAGGAGCGCCCCCGGATAGGCGCTGCGATCGCCCAGGATCTGTGCGGCCGATTCGTTGATGAGCCGCACGCGATCATGCGTATCGACCACCAGAATGCTCTCGCGCAGGTGCTGCACGATGTACTGCGAGAGTTGCGCGAGATTCGCCAGATCGATCTCCTGGCGGCGCACGAGCGCCTCGCTCTCACGCAGGCGATGCGCGATCGGCCAGGCGGACAAGGCAATGGCGAACAACACGACCCCGATGACGCCAGCCGTCGTGAAGTCGCTTGCCGGCGCGATACCGGTTGCGTACACCAGGATCTGCTGCAAGAGCACGCCGAGCGCGCCCATGGCGGCAATCAGAAAGGCATCGCGATGCTCGGCGAGCACCGCCATGGCACCCACCGGCAGTACCAGCAGAATGCCAAGCCCGCTCGTGACGCCGCCGCTTGCGTAGAGAATGAGCGATATGCCGACCGCATCGACGCCCGCATTAACGAGCGCAACCCCACGCAGGCTCGCCCAGGAGAGGCGCCGCGCGATGACCAGCAGCACACCGGCTGCGAAGTAGGCGATCAGGAACGATAGGAATAGCGCGGGATACGGCGCAAGCAGTGTGCCCTGACCGGCAAGCCACTGCAGCCCGAGCAACACCGGCGGCAGGAGCAGCCGATAGAGGTTAACGAGACCGATCACGCGCCAAGCGAGATCGCGCCTGGCAAGTAGTGCTGACGCAGAGTGGGCCGGCATGGCGGCGTGAGCGACTTGAGACCTTGACGTGCGAGCGGTGGCCGACTGTAGCATCTTCGCGCGCGGGTCACTGCGCAGCGTTTTCGCAAGACCCGTGCTCACGCCATAGATATTGCGGTTTCTCTCCTTGCCTTGCGCGAGCGGGTTGCTCGGCTCGGCGGAGCCCGCACAATCGATGACTCGTTCCCGCACACGGACGCCGGCAACTCGGCGCGACGGAGGATGTTTCGGGCTGCCGTAACATCCCGATCGTGCGACTCACCACAGTCGCCACACACCCACCGTCTTACACGCAACCCATTGACGCCATGAGGACCACTGAGCGACCCACAGGACGAACAGGTGCGGCTGGTGTTTCTCTCGCTGACGACTTGAGCGGGTTCCGCCCGCCTGATGGGATTCCGGCTTCACTTTCAACCGCAGAGTGCGCGTGACCGAGGTGATAGGAGCTGGATCTTTTGATCTCGCAGGTACGCCCCCTGCGTCAGCATTTTGCAAAGTTCTGACAGTCGTAGCGTCTCGCTGCTGCTTCACCGTCCTGGGGCAGTGCCGACGCAGGTACCATTGCATCACGACGCGGCGTCACGGATTAGCCAGGTATCCGAGGCATTTACATGCGTTTTGGAAGTTGCGTTTCCGTATCGAATCGGTTAGCGAAATTCGCAAGCGCAATTGCCGGGACTCGCGCAGCCGCGCCGCGCGCGAGTGAAATCGTCTATTCTCGCAGCGGCTGTTGCTCCCTTGGCATTGCGCAATTTGCTGCCGGGTCGCAACATCCTGTTGCTTCATAGCTGCGTTGCGGACGAGGCGATCACACGATGAATCTGCACGAGTATCAGGCGAAGGAGCTGTTCCGTCGCTACGGCATTGCGGTCCCGCCCGGCGTCGTGGCCGCAAGTCCCCAGGAAGCGGTGCAGGCCGCGCAGACGCTCGGCGGTGCTTTATGGGTGGTGAAGGCGCAAGTGCACGCGGGCGGCCGCGGCAAAGCGGGCGGCGTGCAGCTGGTGCGCAACCTCGCGGCGCTGCGTGCGGCCGCCGAGCGCATGTTGGGGCAGCGTCTGGTGACGGCGCAGACCGGTGCGCAAGGCCTGCCGGTTGCGCGGGTCTATGTGGAATCAGGCTCCGACATCGAGCGCGAGATCTATCTGTCGCTGACGCTCAACCGCGAGCGCGGTCGCATCGCCGTTATCGCATCATCTGCCGGCGGCATGGATATCGAGGCAGTCGCGCAGCACACGCCGGAGAAGATCATCGCGGTAAATGTGCATCCGGCCGCGGGCCTGCAGCCCTACCAGTGTCGAGAACTCGCCTTTGCTTTGAAGCTCGCGGGCCCACAGATCGCCGAGTTCCAGTCGCTCGTGATGGCGCTCTACCGCCTGTACATCGAAGAGGACGCGAGTCTCCTTGAGATTAATCCCCTGATCGTGACGCGCGCGGGCAAGCTCATCGCGCTCGACGCCAAGATCAATATCGATGCCAATGCGCTCTTTCGCCAGCCCACTTTGGCGACGCTGCGCGATCCGGAGCAGGAAGATCCCCTCGAGCGCCGTGCGGGCGAGCATGAATTGAACTACGTGTCGCTCGATGGCGATATCGCTTGCATGGTGAACGGCGCGGGACTCGCCATGGCGACGATGGATCTTATCCAGTTGCACGGCGGCAAGCCTGCGAACTTTCTCGACGTCGGCGGCGGCGCGACCGCTGAGCGCGTGGCGATTGCCTTTGGGATCATCTTTTCGAACCCGAAAGTGCGCGCCGTGCTCATCAATATCTTTGGCGGCATCGTACGCTGCGACATCATTGCCGCAGGCGTGGTGCAGGCCGTGAAGGCGGTCGGCGTGAAGCTGCCGGTGGTGGTGCGCCTCGAGGGCACGAATGCAGTGCAGGCGCGCGAGATCCTCGCATCGAGCGGGCTTGCGATCACCGCCGCGGTGGATCTGACCGATGCCGCGCGCAAAGTCATCGCCCTGGCGAGAAAGGCCGCCGCATGAGCATATTGATCAATCGCAACACACGCGTGATCTGTCAGGGTTTCACCGGACGCCAAGGCACTTTTCATTCCGAGCAGAGTTTGGCCTACGGCACGAAGCTGGTCGGCGGCGTCACCCCGGGTCGCGGCGGCGAGCGGCATTTGGGACAGCCGGTGTTTGATACCGTTGCCGACGCGGTGCGCGCCACCGGCGCCACCGCCAGCATGATCTACGTGCCCGCGGCCTTCGCCGCCGATGCGATCCTGGAAGCTGCCGATGCAGGATTGCAGCTCGTCGTGTGCATCACCGAAGGCGTGCCCATCAATGTCATGGTGCGCGTCAAGGCGGTGCTGCAGGGCGCGACGACACGTCTCGTGGGGCCCAACTGCCCGGGCGTCATCACGCCTGAGGAATGCAAGCTCGGCATCATGCCCGGCTTCATACACAAGAGGGGCGCGGTCGGCATCGTGTCGCGCTCCGGAACGCTCACCTATGAGGCGGTATTTCAGACGACGCAGATTGGGCTCGGGCAGAGTACCTGTGTGGGCATCGGCGGCGATCCGGTGCGCGGCATGGGCTTCATTGAGGTGCTCGAACTTTTCGAGCGCGATCCCGACACTGAAGGGATCATCCTTGTCGGTGAGATCGGCGGCAGCGATGAAGAGGCAGCCGCGGCCTATATTCGCCAATACGTAACCAAGCCCGTGGTCGCCTACATCGCCGGCGTCACCGCGCCGCCGGGCAAGCGCATGGGCCATGCGGGTGCCATCGTTGCAGGCGGCAAAGGCACGGCGGCGGAGAAGTATCAGGCGCTTATCCGCGCCGGCGTGCGCACGGTGAAGTCGCCCGCCGAATTGGGCACGACGATGAGCGCCGTGCTGCGGCGCCGCGGCACGCGGCGGCTGCCGCCGCGGCTGCGTGCAGCCGTGCCGCCGCGAACACCCAAAAAGCCGCGCGCCAAGAAGCCGCCGCGTGCGCGCGGCAAAACCTTGCAGAAGCCCGCGGTACGCCGGCACCGCTAGCGCCGTGAGCGACATCTTGAAGGTCGCGCTCGCACAGATCGACCTTTTGGTCGGCGACGTGCAGGGCAATACCACGCGCGTCATCAGTACCGCGCGGGCTGCACAGGCGGATCTTGCCGCGGACCTCGTCGTCTTTCCGGAGCTTGCCCTCTCCGGCTATCCGCCTGAGGACCTGCTCTTTCACCGCGGCTTTCGCCGTCAGATCGAGGCGGGCTTGAACCGCGTGCGCGCCGAGATCGGCAGCGCCACCGTCGCCGTCGGCTACCCTGAATACAGCGGCAGTGTCATCTACAACTCACTCGCGCTCCTCGCCGCTGGCGTCGTCGTCGCCAATCACAGAAAGAGCGAGCTGCCGAATTACAAAGTGTTTGATGAAAAGCGCTACTTCCGCCCGGGCGCGCAGCCGACCGTGGTCGAGTGTTGCGGATTTCGGCTGGGACTGCTGGTGTGCGAGGACATCTGGGGCGCGGAGGCCGCGCAGATGGCGCGCGCGGCGGGTGCCGAGCTCCTGATCGTCAGCAACGCATCGCCGTACGAGATCCACAAACAGCGCGAACGCGAACAGGTCGTGCGCGCGCTCGTGCAGGAGCTGAATCTGCCGCTCGTGTATGTAAACCGTGTCGGCGGCCAGGACGAACTCGTATTTGACGGCCATTCTTTTGTCATGGACGCGCACGGCGTGCTGGTGGCGCGCGCGCCGGCATTTGTTGAAGGAACCTACCTGGTGGAATTTGGCCGCGACGCGGCGGGCGCGGTGCTGCCGCGCCCCACGGTTATTGCGCCGGAGCTCGCCGATGCGGAAAGCGTCTATCGCGCGCTCGTCCTCGGGGTGCGCGACTACGTGACGAAGCACGCCTTCCCGGGAGTCGTCATGGGACTCTCCGGCGGGGTCGATTCGGCGCTCACGCTCGCGATCGCGGTGGATGCGATCGGCGCCGAACGCGTGCACGTCGTCATGATGCCATCGCGCTACACCGCCGCCATGAGCATTGCTGATGCGGCCGAGCAGGCACGCGCGCTCGGCGTCAAATACAGCCTCATTTCGATCGAGGGAATGTTTGCAGCGACGCTGGCGGCGTTGCAGGAACAGTTCGCCGGCAAGCCCCCCGACAGCGCCGAGGAGAACATTCAATCGCGCTGCCGCATGCTCATTTTGATGGGCATCTCAAACAAGACCGGCAAGATGCTCCTGACGACGGGCAACAAGAGCGAAATGGCGGTGGGTTATGCGACGCTGTATGGCGATATGGCGGGCGGCTTTGCGCCGATCAAGGATTGCAGCAAGCTGCTCGTGTACCGCCTGGCGGCGTATCGCAACGGCCTCGGGCGCGTCATTCCGCAGCGTGTGATCGAGCGGCCGCCCTCCGCCGAGCTCAGGCCCGATCAGAAGGATTCCGACGCGCTGCCGCCCTATGAAGTGCTCGATCCGATACTCGAGGCGTTCATCGAGGAGGATCTATCGGTCGATGAGATCGTCGCGCGTGGCTTCGACAAGGCAACCGTGGGCAGCGTGCTCGATCTGGTGAAGAGAAATGAATACAAGCGGCGGCAGGCGCCGCCGGGCGTGCGCGTCAGCCGCCGTGCGTTTGGTCGTGATTGGCGCTACCCGATTACCAACGGCTATCGGCGCTAG
>DAITPA010000081.1:0-6272 GCA_036833805.1 Steroidobacteraceae bacterium
CACCCGCGACCGTTGAGACCATTGCCGCGTGGAGCCTTGCCCATGGCATGGCACAGATCATGATTGACCAGCGTCTGGAGCCGCAGCCCGCCGTTGACGAAGTCCTCGACATGCCGCTACTCGTAACGCGCGCAGCGCAGATCTTTGTGGCCGGCTTGCGCGCCGCCTGATACACACGCAGTCGCTGCAAAAGCTCGGCGCTGCATCAGAAGATAGCGCCTACGACAGCGCGCGCAGCTTCTTTCGAAGGCTGTTGGCACCAGCGCCGCCGAGCGGCGTCTCAAGCGCCTCATGTGTGCGTTCCCACATGGGAACGGCACTCGCCAGGACCGCGCGTCCGGCTCGTGTCAGGCTAAGAGGGCTGCCGCGGCGGTCTGTCGGATAGGCGATGATCGTAAGCAAGTGACGCCGCTTTAGCGGTTTGACTGCCGCAGTGGGGTTGTTCGATCCATGGCAAGCGGGACCGTGACCGATCCGATGTTCGGGGGTTCCGGCCGGTTGAGCGACATCAGCAGCGAAAACTGGCCATTCGTAAGATTAAAAGGCCGCAAGGCGTCGTCGAAGCGACGCGCGAGAGTGCGCGCCGCGCTCTGCACGTGCAGGCACGGGCAGTGGTCGCGCACGTTCCGAAGACGGATACCACAAGAACCAGCCCTCGAGTGCGCGCGAGCCTCAGTTCGTGATCATCGTCAACAGCGCGTGCAACGTATCGGAATGGCGCACAGAGACGTGGCGGCGCCGCAGCCCGCGCCCGCGCGCTCGAATGCTCATTCGAGCGGCAATTCCTGCTGCACGAGCGCAAGCCAGTAGCTGGCACCAATCGGCAGCAGACGGTCGTCAAAGTCGTACTGCGGATTGTGGACCATGCAGGAGTGCGCCGATCCCGCCTGCCCCAGGAAAACGTACGCGCCCGGCTTGGCGGCCAGCATGAACGCAAAGTCTTCCGAACCCATGATAGGAGTGATGTCGCTCGCGACCTGCTCGGCGCCTACGACGGCGGCAGCCGCGCGCGTCGCGATCGCAACTTCACGCGCCGCATTGACAACGGCCGGCGCGAGTCTTCGGTAGTCAACTGTGGCGACCGCGCCCAGGGATTCAGCAACACCCGCGGCGATGCGCGTGATTCCCGACTGCAGCGCGTCGCGCACCGTGGCTGAAAAGCTGCGCACCGTGCCCAGCATGCGCACTCGCTCCGGAATAACGTTGTGTGCCATGCCGCCTTGTACGGCTGTGATGCTGACTACCGCGGCGGTGAGAGGATCGGTCGAGCGGCTGACGAGGGTTTGCAGCGCGGTGATGATCTGCGCGCTGATCACAATGGGATCGACTGCCAAATGCGGCAGCGCCCCATGCCCGCCCTTGCCGGTCACTTCGATGGTGATCGAATCCATCGCCGCCATCATCGCGCCGCTGCGCATGCCGACCGTGCCGAACGGCATGCCCGGCCAGTTGTGCAGTCCATACACGGCATCGCACGGAAATTGCGTAAACAGGCCTTCATCGAGCATGCGCTGCGCGCCTCCCAAGCCCTCCTCGGCGGGCTGAAAGATCAAGTGCACGGTACCTGCGAAGTTGCGCCTCTCGGCAAGCTCGCGCGCAGCCCCGAGCAGCATGGTCGTATGGCCATCGTGACCACAGGCGTGCATGCGCCCGGGATGCGTCGAAACATGCGCGAACTTGTTGAGCTCTGCGAGCGGCAATGCGTCCATGTCCGCCCTTAACCCAATCGAGCGGTTGCCGCGCGCGCGACCCTGCACGGTGCCGACGACGCCCGTGCCCGCAATTCCGCGATGCACCTCGATACCCCAGCTCGCAAGCTTTTCCGCGACCAAGGCGGCGGTTCGCTGTTCCTCGAAGCCAAGCTCCGGATGCGCATGCAGATCACGCCGCCACGCGGTCAATTCGGGCAGTTGCGCGCTTAATGTCGGGTCTAACGGCATGCAAGGCTCCTAGGATCGGCGCGCATTCACGCCTCGATGAGCTCCTGGCGCTGCTCGCCCAAGCCCTCCACGCCGAGCGTAACGATATCGCCCTTCGCGAGGAACGTCGGCGGCGTTAGCCCAAGTCCGACCCCGGGCGGCGTGCCGGTTGCGATGACGTCGCCTGGCATGAGCGTCATGTAGCGGCTCACATAGCTGATGATGAATGCAACGGGAAAGATCATATCGCGCGTGTTGCCGTTCTGGCGCATGCGCCCGTTGACGGCGAGCCAAAGCTTGAGATTCTGTGGATCGGGGATCGTATCGGCGCTTACGAGCCACGGACCAAGAGGCGCGAAGGTGTCGGCACTCTTGCCCTTCACCCACTGCCCTGTGCCTTCGAGCTGATACGCCCGTTCGCTCACATCGTTCACGATACAATATCCGAGAACGTGATCGAGCGCGGCTGCGACCGCTACGTTCTTCGCCTTCGTGCCGATCACCGCTGCGAGCTCAACTTCCCAGTCCACCTTGCTTGCGCCAGGTGGAATCTCGATCGCGTCGTGGGGTCCGCAAATCGCAGTGGTCGCTTTCATGAAAAGGACCGGCTCGGACGGCGCCTCGACGCCCGCTTCGCGCGCATGGTCGACGTAGTTCAAGCCCACACAAACGAGCTTGCCGACACGACCGATGCAGGGTCCCAAGCGCGTTTGTGGCGTGACCAGCGGCAGGCTCTGCGGATCCGTGGCGCGGACCGCATCAAGGGCGCGCCCCTCGATCGTCTCGGCGGTAATGTCCGCGAGTACGCCCGAAAGATCGCGCACGCGGTTGTGCCGATCGAGAATGCCGGCGCGCTCAGCTCCGGGAGCGCCAAAACGCACCAGCTTCATAAACGGATCCCAATCATTCGAGATGCTCGATCGGCAGAACTCATCATTCGCTCAATTGCGGTCCGCAGTAAACTGCGCGCGGCGCTGGCGCGCAATCGAAATTTGTCAGCTGCCCGGCGCCGTGACGGTACCTAAAAGTCGCATCTTCGGTGCGACGGTCGGCTGCAGTGTTCCAGCCGCGTCGTTTTCCAAGCACGACTACCTCATCGATCCGAGCCGTTTTGCCTCCAAGGGGAACTGGGCGAGTCATCTTTTTAAGGACGCGACGTTAACGCATCTGGCGCTGGATGCGGATCGTATCGCAAGCGGCTGGCAGATTTGCTGGCGGACGGCAAACTTTTCCGTGAGCGCTAAGATCTGGGTGGAGCGCAGCCGCATTCTCAAGTGCTGGGAAACGCCAGACGCTTCCGCAGGAGCGCAGTCGTTTCAGCATCATCCCGCTCGTCTTAAATGGCCGTGGCGATATCGTGAATGGCAGCACGAGGTGCAAGCTCCGCGGGCGTGGGCTTGCCGAGTACTTTAACGCCGATCTTTGGCCCGCCGACGCGGCGGCGGCCGTTATTGAAATCGACTCGTGAGTACGCTTCGCCACTGGAGTTAGCCCGAAGACTCATCGAACGCCGTCGCTTCGGGGATTTTATTCTTTGGCTTCGATCAACCTGCCATCTCGCCCGACAGTTTCTGTTTGCGGCTCGCCAGCTCGGTGCCGAGCTCCTCAAGATCCACCTTCGATGCTCTAGCCTGCGCGAACATGCCGTCCGCCTGCTCCTGTTCCTTTACGTGGTGCTTGATCATTTCAGACAGCACTTTCACTTTGGACTCGAAATAGTCGTCCGCTGGATCGGATTGTTCGATCTGACCGATCAGCTTCTTGGCACCGTCATGTTCGACAACGGCGTCGTGGTGGATGGTCCTTGGTTGCTTGCAGAAACGCCGGGTAGAAAATCTCCTCTTCAATTGTCGTAGGCACGCGCAAAGCGGCACATATCTGCGAGGCGAGGGTCTGCTTTTTCCGGGACGGGCGCGCACCCGCACATTGTTTGAACCATCCCTCAACCTGGCGGTGGTCGGCCTTCAGCAAGGCGACCGCATCCGTGCGCGCGGGGTGCGCGGTGCGCCGCTTCGTCGCATTGGATTTCGATGAGCTACGTTTGGAGCGTGCCATTTTGTTAATTCCGCGTTGGTTGTCAATAACTGCGCCGGATCGTCGCGGCTGGCAGTGCGACGGAGCGTAGGAGAAAGTCCCAACTTTGTGTCCGACAGACGGCGCACCTGCACCGCTGCTGGGGAAGCGGCAGACCAACTCATTTACCCTGGTATACCGTGCGCCACGTCACACCTCGCTCTTGAGCATCCATCGGTGCCGCGCAGGTGAGCCAATATCCGTAGCGCGCTGACTTGTGCTGGGCTAAGAATTGCGGCCAATGACCGAAAAATCTCCACACGCGTTTGAAAGCCTGACGGGTGTCGCGGCCGAGGCGGCACAAATGGCCGACGAAGCCGGCCTGCTCTATGTCTCAGACACCGAGCCTGGCATCCGCCGCCAGCGAGCGGGCAAAGGTTTTCGCTATCTGACGCCGGACAACGGCCAGCTCACTTCCGCAAAGGAGCTGCAGCGAATCGCGCGGCTTGCAATCCCGCCGGCATATCGCGACGTCTGGATCTGTGTCAAAGCGCGTGGCCATCTGCAAGCGACCGCACGCGACGCGCGTAGCCGCAAGCAATATCGGTATCACTCCGAATGGAGACAACTGCGCGATAGCGCTAAGTTCGACCGCATGGTGGCGTTCGGTGAGGCGCTGCAGAAGTTGCGGCGAAAGCTCAAGCGCGACTTAGCGTTACCAGGACTACCGCGCGAAAAAGTACTTGCGGTCGTCGTGAGTCTCCTTGACGCGACGCGGGTTCGAGTCGGCAATACCGAATACGCTCGGGACAACAAGAGCTTTGGCCTAACGACGCTGCGCGACCGTCACGTCACCTTCGTTCGCGATGGCCGAGCAATCCTGAACTTCCGGGGCAAGGGCGGCGTCCCGCATGAAATCCTTATCGACGACAAGCGCATCGCGCGGATCGTGCGCCACTGCCAAGAGATCCCTGGCCAGCAACTATTCAAGTACATAACGGATGAGGGCGAGCGCTTTCCTATCGACTCCGGACAGGTGAACGACTATCTCCGCGAAGCTATGGGCAACGACTTCACGGCAAAGGATTTCCGCACTTGGGGAGCGAGCTTGCACGCTATCACGTTACTCGCCCGTACGCCGTTGCCCGAACCCCCGAGCGAGACCGCCTGCAAGAGTGAAATCGTCAACGTCGTCAAGCAAGTGGCGGCACAGCTGCATAACACCCCCGCGGTCTGCCGCAAGTCCTATATCAATCCCGCCGTGTTCGAAAGTTGGCGCTCCGGCGTAATCCATAGAACCTTCAACGGCACCATTAGCGCGGCCGCGCCCCGCAAGGCCGAAGCCATGGTGCTCGCATTCTTGCGGGAGCAAGCCTAAACAGGCGCCGCTATCTGCCTGAGCGCTAGTTCCCGATGTGTTCTTTGAGCGCGTATCCTTAAGCCGCAGTGAGCTCGCTTTCAAAACGTTTCGACCCATGGCCGAAGCTCGACCTCCATCGACCACGCGTTGCGCGGCTGGCGCAACACGTCAAGGTACGTTTGTGCAATGCCGTCGGGGTCGAGCGTTCGGTCCCCTTCATCCGGACGTAATGCGCTGCGCACCCCGCCGTCGATCACGAAGTGCGCCACGTGAATACCCTTCGGCCCGAGCTCGCGTGCCGCACTTTGCGCGAGTCCGCGCAAAGCGAACTTGCCCATCGCGAAGGCGGCTGAGAGCGCAAAGCCTTTCAGGCTCGCGCTGGCGCCGGTCAGAAGTATTGCGCCGTGCCCACGCGGCGTCATTCGACGTGCGGCCTGTTGAGTGACGAGAAACCCTCCAAACGCCGAGACTTCGATTGATCGCCTGACATCTTCCGGGTCGAGCTCGACGATTGGGCCGCGTACCCGTGTGCTTGCGTTATAAATCACAACGTCAATTTCTCCGAGCTTCAGGTCTGCGTCCTCAAATAAGCGTGCGACGGCGGCGGGGTCGGACGCATCGACTGCAAACGTCTGCGCTTTGGCTTCGGCGGCGAGCGGTGCAAGCTTCTTTACGTTGCGTGCCGCGAGCCCCACTCGAAGCCCGGCCGTGGAAAGGCTGCGCGCAAGTGATGCGCTGATGCCGGAGCCCGCGCCGACTATCAGGACCGAGCGATAGGGAATGTCTGTCATGCGAGGATCTCCAAATCAAGGTTCTGGCGAATCGCGACTTGGTTCACTTGGCCGCGCGCCGGTCGCAAGCGTCGCTTCGAATGAAGCGGGCGGCGTGCTGAAGCTGCGAGCGCTCGTTTGATCATTCCTCGCGGCAGGGAACGCGCGCGATTGCGCAGACTCTAAACATTATTGAGAGTTCATGCCGGC
>DAITPA010000082.1:0-5894 GCA_036833805.1 Steroidobacteraceae bacterium
GGTTACGTGCGCGAAGACTACGCTATCAATCTCGTGAAGCAGGCCGGCTTCGAGTTTGTGGGCTCATCGGAAGTGGACGCCAACCCGAAGGACACGAAGGACTGGCCGGACGGCGTGTGGACGCTGCCGCCGACGCTGACGCGCGGCGACAAGGATCGCGCCAAGTATGTTGCGATCGGAGAGGCTGACAACTTCGTGCTCAAGTTCAGGAAACCAAAGCGCTGACCGGCCTGCAAAAGCGGGTTCGCAGCCGCCTGCACTCGACAGTTGCGACGTGACGGCTTCCGATTTAGCGTGGCAATAAATGCTGCCCGTGCCGCGGTGAGGACATTACGGCGGGAAGAGTGCGAATCCTTGCCGGCGCCTGCACTTGTCATGCAAAGGCGCATCAGGCGGAATGGTTGCAGTCAGCCCTGGCGCGATCCGTTGAGGAAATACTCAACCTTATCGCGGTAGGTGCGCGACATCTTGAGCTCGTGCGCGCCCTCGAGAGTGAGAAAGTACTCGCCGTTCATGTGCGCGCGCAGACTCTTGACGCGGCGTAGATTGACGATGGTGGAGCGATGAACGCGCTGGAAGAGGCGCGGATCGAGAATGTCCTCGAGCTCTTTCATGGTGCCGCGCAGGATGTGCGTTTGACCGCTCGCGTGAATACACATGTAGTCGCCGGCGGCGTCGATCCACTCGATCGATGCGATGGGAACGCGCACGATCTCGCGGCCCTGACGGATCGGCAGAATTTCGGCATGCGGCGCCTGCACGGCGGCACGGCCGCGCTCCAGAAGCTCCTCGAGCGCGACTTCGCCGCAGCCGCTAATTTCAGCGATGAGTCCGACCAACCGATCGCGCTGTTCCGCGGCGTCACGGGTGCGCAGGTGCGCGCGCACTTTTTCGAGCGTTGCGGTGAACCGCTCGTCGTCGATAGGCTTCAAGAGGTAGTCCAGCGCGCGCGCTTCGAAGGCACGAATCGCGTATTGGTCGTAGGCGGTGACAAACACCACAAGCGGCAGCGATTCGTGTGGAATTTGCGCGAGGAGATCAAATCCCGACAGACCCGGCATCTGAATGTCGAGGAATAAGAGTTCAGGCTTGTGCTCGCGGATGGCGGGGAGTGCGTCGCGCGCGCCCGCACACTGCGCGACGATCTCAAAATCCGGCGCGTGACCTAAGCGCAGCTCAAGGCCGCGCCGGGCGAGCGCTTCGTCATCGACGATCACCGTACGGACCTTCGGGCTCATCCTTGCGTGGTCTCCAGCGGCAAGGCCATTTCAACGCGCATACCCGGATTCGAGTTCAGCACCGCGAAACGGTGGCTATCACCGTAAAGCACCGCAAGGCGCTCGCGCGTGTTACGCAGCCCGACACCGCGGAAATCGCCTGGCAGCGCGCCCTCGCGCATGCCGGGACCGTCGTCAATCACGGCAAGTTCGAGCATGGCAGCGCGGGCGCGCCCTTCAATGCGAATGAAACCGCCGTCTTCGCGCTGTGAGATCGCATGTTTGACGGCATTTTCAATCAGGGGCTGCAGGAGCAGACTCGGCAGCAGAGCTTCAAGAGCGCTATCTTCGATGGCGTATTCGAGCCGCAGCCGCTCGCCGAAGCGCAGGCGTTCAGTATTGAGATACAGGTCGAGCGATTCCATCTCTTTGCGCAACGTCACTTTCTTCATCGGATCCTGGTCGAGCGAATAGCGCAAGAACTCCGAAAGGCGTGCGACCGCTTGATTTGCCGTGCGGTTTTGATTGTCGAGGATGAGAGTGGAGATGGCGTTCAGGGTGTTGAACAGAAAGTGCGGGTTCAACTGATAGCGCAGCATCTTCAGCTGAGCCTCCTGGGCGAGCGCCGTGGCTTTGAGCGCGGTCTCGCGCTGCTTTTGCAGCGATTCATAGTACTTGATTCCAAAATACAGAGCACTCCAGCATAAAAGCAGATACGTCGTCGATAGCGATCCTTCCATGAGTTCAAACAGCGTCTTGAACTGCCAGGTCGGCTCGACTAGATACTTATAGGCGAGGTTGATGACGACACGCAGTGCGAGTGCCGTGACATAGCACGAGAGCAGCACGCCGCCAAGCATCGTGCGCAGCGGGCGTCCCCAAAGTCTGTGGTATATGGAACGCAGCGGCATCGACAGCACAAAGCCCGAGACGGCGGCAATGGCGATGACCTGCTGGTAGGCGAGCGGTTGCGCCTGCAAAAGCGCGCCAAAGTATTGACTGATGGCGTAAGCGCCCCAGCCCGCGGCGTGCAGGCTCCAAAAAAGCGCATTGCGATTCGAACGCAACTGGTCGAGCGTCAGCATCTGCTGCACCGTCGGCGGATGAAGAGTCGCGGTAAGTGTTCCCACAGTATCCAAGCTTAGGATACAAGTCGAAGTCTGACGCGAGCTTACGCGTGCGCTCGGCGCACCGGCGGCTCGCTTCGTCGCGGTCAGCCGGGCTTGCGCAGCGCAGGATTCGCCGGTTTGGCAACGCCTGCCGGGGCCGTCAGGGATTCAAGCGGCACGGGCCGATCGAGCACAAACCCTTGCGCAAGATCGCAGCCGACGGCCGTCAGCCACTGCAGGGCGGCCTGCGACTCGACGTGTTTGGCGACGCAGTGGAGCCCAAGCACCTTGCAGGCCTGAGCGATGGCCACAACAAGTGCCTGTGAAAGCTTGTCCTGCAGGGCGGCGGCGGTGAGGCGGGCGTCTATCTTCACGAGCCGCAGCGACTTTGAGCGCAGGAACGGCACCGCGCGCGGGTCAAGCGAGAAATTATCGAGCACCACGAAGCAACCGATCCGTTCGCACTCCGCTATGAAGCGCTCGACCTCGGCGGGAATCTGATTGCAGGCGAACTCGCTCACTTCAAAGCCGATACAATGCGCCGCGATTCCGGTGCGTGCCAGGTCCGCCGGCAGGCGGTGCAGAAACTGTGCATCCTCGAGAGCGCCGATCGAAAGATTGATGGAGAAGCTCGCAGGCTCCGCATCCCACACCACGGGGTTTTCTCCAAGCCAGTTCAAGAGCCGCCGCAGTACGAGGCTGTCAAGCACCGCCCCTACGGGGCCGTGTGTCGCCGCTGCCACGAACGCCGATGGAACATGCGCCCGCGCGCCATCGCGCCGTGAGCGCGCCAGCACCTCGTAGCGCCGGCTGCGGCCGCCCGAGCGCAATTGCGTGAGCTGCTGCACGTCGAGAATCAAGTCCGCGGCCTGTTCCTGGTCACTCATGGACTTTGCAGGAGGAGCCGCCGGCGCCGCCTTCGGCAGCGCGGGGACATCGGGCACGGGCTCGAACCCGAGCACGTCAGCATCGGTCGTTTGCGGCGTGAGCACCGGCACCGCAGCATCGGGCGCTGCCACGCTCAGTACCGGTAGCGATCCGGACATGAGCGCAAGCTCGGACGCGGAGATTGACGCGCTCATCGCCGAGGCGATCTGCACCACGTCGCTGGTGGCGCCGCTATGGCCGGCTTTGACGCGCAACAGCACGGCGACCTTATGCAGAACCGCGCGCAGTGGCGCGCTTACGGCCTTCAATGGCGCTTCGCCCTTAAGGGACTTGGGATCGGCCAGCACCATGGCGAGTCCCACGAGGTCGCCCTTCGGCGCACGCACGGCTAAAAAAATCGCACTGCGGCTATCGTCAAGTGCGCGCGTATGGATATGGTGGTTGTCCGCCGCACCTAGTATCTCGACGGCATCAAATACCACGCTATGTTCGTCCGGCCCGAGCGCGCCTTCACTCAACCACAGCAGATCGGCCTGGTCGTTGAAGATGGAAAGGGAATGCACGCGCATCGGTGGCAGCGCTGCGCGCAATTGCAGTCCCAATGTCTCGGCCGTGACAGTTTCATCGGTCGAAGTTTTCCGCGCTGCTTTGGCGCTTGGGGGTGACAAAGACACTGCCCGTCCGGGTGGTGGGCCCCCAGCATGGCAGGACGCTCTTGAAGGGAGCGTGACTCTGCTCGCGTTCTGTAGCCAAACTGCGACGGCAGACAGTTTCTGTAAAATCCGCTCTAGATGCCGAGGAAATCGCCCTTGCCGATCTCAACGCCGTTGTGCCGCAGAAGCGCGTAGGTCGCGACGAGGTGAAAATAGAAGTTCGGCAGCGCCCAAGTCTGCAGGTACGGCAGACCCTTCATCTCGAGCGTGCGGTCGCGTACTGGAATCTTGATGTCGCGATCCTCCGAGCCGTCGAACGCGCTCGCCACCACGCTCTTCAAATATTCGATGGTCCGCGCGATGCGTGCGCGCAGCTCTTCGAGCGTTGCCTCTTTGTCTTCAAAGCGCGGCGCTTCCTGCCCGGCAAGCCGCGCGCTGCCGTTTTTCGCCACATCGCAGGCGATCTGGATCTGACGCGAGAGCGGGAACATATCCGGTGCGAGGCGCGCGTTAACCAACACGCTGGGATCAAATTTCTTGGCCGTGGCGTGCGCGAGCCCCTTGTCGAGGAGCGTCGACAGGCGTGTAAGTGCTGGGACGAACGTCTCGACCGACATCGTGTACATGCTGATTTTCATTGCCGCTTTCCCTCGCGCCGGAACGGCGCGCGCGCGATTTTACAGGAAGCCCTATGCAGCGGTGCCTCGCTAGTGAAACAATGGCGCTGCCATTTACCGGCATTGATAGTCCTATGAATGAATTATGGGCGCCCGCACAGCTTGCCGTTCTAGCGAAGGTTGTCGACCTCAATGGCTTCTCGGCGGCGGCGCGAAGCCTCGGCGTGCCGAAGGCAGCCGTGAGCCGGGCCGTGGCGGATCTTGAGAAAGCGCTGGGAGTGCGTGTGCTGGAGCGCACGACGCGCCGAATTGCTCTCACGGCCGCCGGACGGCTCATATACCCGTCCTGCAAGCGCGTCGTGTCCGAAACGGATGCAGTGCGCGATCTCATCGCAAGACTGCACGCACCCGCGGGCGGTGCACTGCGCGTCGCCGCAGAACCGACCTATGGACGCGCGCTGCTCGCGCCGCTCGTGCCGCGCTTTCTCGAGAGCTTCCCGAGCGTGCCGCTCGAGGTGGTGCTGCAGTCGATCGACGCGGAAGACACCTGGGACGTCGCTGTTCGTGCGGGTCTGCCGGAAGGCCTGACGCTTGCGCACCGCCGGCTCGGCGCACCTCCTGCAGTGCTCTGCGCCACGCCCGCATATCTGCAGCAGCGCGGTACGCCCACGCGCCCCGAGGACTTGCGCCAGCACGACCTCTTGACCCCTGGTGCCGATTCTCCCGAATTTCGTCTGCAGCTGTCCCGCGGCTCGCAGCGCGCGGAGCTGCGAGTGGCTCCTAAACTCACGGTCGGTGACCCGTCCGTGCTGCACGGGGCGTGTGCCGCAAGCCTCGGCGTTGCGCTCTTGCCTGAATTCCTGTGCCGTCAGGGATTGGCAACCGGCCGGCTCAAGCTTGTGCTGCCGGACTGGACGCTGCCACCGGCGGCGGTCCTGTATGCGGTCTATGCAGTGAAGCTCGAAGCGGATACTCGCGTGCAGAGCTTCGTGGATTTTCTGGCCGCGAATATCGTTCCGGCACTCGCACTGGCGCGCCCGTCTGGGGCATCCTCTACGCTCCATTCATAGTAAGCGGGCCTCATGTATCGCGCACCCCTGCGGGAGCTTCGTTTCGTACTCGATGAACTTCTGAGTGTTGGGTTCTTGAGCACTTACCCGGGACTTAGCGAGTACTCATCTGAAACGACCGAGTCCATTCTGGGCGAGGCCGCCCGCTTTGCCGAAGAGATACTCGAGCCGCTCAATCAAAGTGGCGATCGCGAGGGTGCGCGCTGGACGCCCGATGGTGTCGTGACGCCACAGGGATTTCCTGCCGCGTACCGAGAGTTCGTCGCCGCTGGCTGGCCGCAACTCGGAGCCGATCCCAAATTCGGCGGCCAGCTTGCGCCGCAGGTCCTGAGCACCGCCG
>DAITPA010000083.1:0-5849 GCA_036833805.1 Steroidobacteraceae bacterium
GTGTATGTATTCGATCGTGCGCTCGAGCTGATCCTCGGCTTCGTAGGCGGCGTAATGCGCAAACTGCGGCTTATAGGCGCACACGAGATCGGCCGTCGCGTCGATGATGGCCTTGTTGAACTGGAATATCGGTGAGGCCTGGTCGGCGATATGCGCCGGCAGCCGCTCAATCTGCGGATCGAGCCCGACGCAGGCAAGCGAGTCCCGCTCGTGCCACGCCTGCGCCAGGCGCGCGACGAACCCCATCATGCGACGCGGCTGCGGCCGGTGAGACTGCGCTTTTTCAGATGTACGAGGAGGATCGACACGGCCGCCGGCGTCACGCCGGGAATGCGTCCCGCCTGGCCGATGGTTCCCGGGCGCACCTGCGAGAGCTGCTGGCGCACTTCGTGCGAGAGCCCAGTTAGTGCTGCGTAGTCAAGATCCGCGGGCAGCGGCGTCTCCTCGTTGCGGCGCTGGCGCTCGACTTCCTGTTCCTGGCGCTCGATGTAGCCTGCGTACTTTACGCGCGCCTCGGCTTCCGCAGTGAGCTGCGGCGGCAGCCGATCATCCATGCCAACGCCGTCGATGACGGCCGCCGACTCGATCAGGCGGCGCTTCTCATCGAAGAGCGTCCAGCGCTCAGCGTCGATCAGCCCCAGTTCGCGGCCGACGGGCGTCAGGCGCAGATCCGCGTTGTCCTCGCGCAAGAGAAGGCGATGCTCGGCGCGGCTTGTGAACATCCGATAAGGCTCGCGCGTACCGCGCGTGACAAGGTCGTCGATGAGGACACCGAGGTAGGCTTCGCTTCTCTTCGGTGTCCAGGGCATCTTGCCTTGCGCGGCCAGCCCCGCATTGATCCCCGCGACGAGCCCCTGCGCCGCCGCCTCCTCATAGCCGGTGGTGCCGTTGATCTGGCCCGCGAAATAGAGTCCCGATAGGTGCTTGGTTTCGAGTGAGGCGCAAAGATCGCGCGCATCGAAGAAGTCGTATTCGATCGCGTAGCCCGGTCGGGTCAGATGCGCGTTCTCGAAGCCTGCAATGCTGCGCACGAATGCCTGCTGCACATCGAATGGCAGGCTCGTCGAGATCCCATTCGGATAAATCTCGTGGGTATCGAGCCCCTCGGGCTCAACGAAAATCTGATGCGAGCTCTTGTCGGCGAAGCGGAAAACCTTGTCCTCGACCGACGGACAGTAGCGCGGACCCACTCCTTCGATGACTCCGGTGAACATCGGCGAGCGCGAGCTTGCCGCGCGGATAATCCCGTGAGTTCGCTCGTTTGTCTTCGTTATGAAACAGTTGACCTGCCGAGGATGTTCGCTGGCTCGCCCGAGAAACGAAAAAACCGGGCATGGCTCATCACCCGCCTGCGGGGTCATGACAGAAAAGTCGATCGTGCGGCCATCCAGGCGCGGCGGGGTACCGGTCTTGAGCCGCCCGACTCGGAAGGGCAGCTCACGCAGTCTCGCCGCCAGGCGCTCGGAGGGCGGATCCCCGCTGCGGCCCCCGGCGTACTGGTCAAGCCCCACATGGATGCGGCCAGCGAGGAACGTCCCCACCGTGAGCACGACCGCTCGCGCCCGAAAAGTGATCCCCGTGACGGTTGTGACGCCCACCACGCGGCTGCCCTCGAGGGCGAGGTCCGCCACTTCCTGCTGAAAGAGGGACAGCTTCGGCTGGTTCTCGAGCATGCGGCGGATGGCGCGCTTGTAGAGCTGCCGGTCCGCCTGCGCGCGCGTGGCGCGCACCGCAGGCCCCTTGCTCGCATTCAGGGTACGAAACTGTATACCCGCATGATCGGTCGCACGCGCCATCGCGCCGCCCAGGGCATCGATTTCGCGAACCAAATGGCCCTTGCCGATTCCCCCGATGGCGGGGTTGCAGCTCATCTGCCCCAGGGAATCGATGCTCTGCGTGAGGAGCAGCGTACGCAGGCCCATGCGTGCCGCCGCCAGCGCAGCCTCGGTGCCGGCATGGCCGCCGCCCACCACGATGACCTCGAAGGGGTTTGCGAATGTCATGATTCAAGTTGCCGGGCGCATGGCGAAAAGCGGCGCATTGTAACCGAACCGCTACGGCTGCCGGGAGAGCAGCGCACGGAAGCGGTACAGGTTCGATTGCGCGAACTCGCGCGCCTCAACCTCAAAACGGTTGTCCCAATAGCCGCGCTTCAGCCACTCGAGAACATAGCCTGCGCTCGTCAGTCGGCCGGGTCGCCATTGTGTGAGGACATGACAGTACTCGTGCAGGAGAAGTGCCGGATTGGCGAAGAAATCGGCGGCACTGCCGGCGAGATAGATCCTGCCGCGGCGAGTGGTCGCGACGGCACCAAGGTGCAGCCGCGCGAAGAGCGAATGCTCGATGATGCGAACGCCGCGCACGGCCTCGCCGAAGAGCGCCGCAAGCGGCGCCTCGATTTCGCCAGGCAGGGGTACGATGCGACTGCGCCACATGATGCCGGGAGTCTCCCCTCGGAGCCGGCACGCAGGCAAATGTCGACGTTGCTTACAGCGGCGCGCAAGCGCGTGCGTCCAATGGCATGCGCGCGTCGGTGTTTTCTACCTTGCCTACCGTGCACGCGGCCGCCTGCAGCTCGATTTCGTGCGCCACGAGGCGCGCCTGCTCGCGGATTTCAGGCACTGCCGTCAATTCCCACTGACTGCCGCGCGCCAAAGTGCCGAGCGCATACAGCGTGCGCTGCACCGAGCCGCGACGCGAAAGCACGCGCCAGCGCCGATCCGTTGCAAGCCCGAGCTCCAGCGCATCCGGGCGCGCGCTGCCGTCGACAACGAGACTGTGCAACAAGGGATTCGCCACGCGCAGTGGATGAGTTTCGGGCCCGGTACAGTTGATCAAGACCGCGCCTTTGAGCACATGAGGACCGTCAGTCTGACGCACGGTGGCTCGCAGGCCACCCCGCGGCACGTCGTGCTCGAGCGCTTCGAGCCGTCCGCGCACGATCGTCAGCTGACCGCGGGCGATGGCGCGGGTTACTCGTGCGTGCACGAGCGGTGCGAGGCGATGCCGATGTACGTCCCAGAAGGGTCGTACATGGCGCAGGAAGCGTCGCTGTTCGGCTAAATCCCAGGAAGCCCACAACGCCGGCGCCATCGAGCGCAGCTCCGTCATCACGCCGCGCCAGCGTTCGCCGCGCGGATCGTCGCTGCTCAACTCGCGCACATGTTTGACGAGCGCGCGCAGCGAGGTAGGGAACGCGCGTCTTAAGCTCTCCGGAAGCGGAGCAATTGCACCGTGCAAACGCGGCAACAGGCCGCGTCGCGAGAAGGCATAAATGCGACCGCTATGTCGCCGCTGGATTAATTCAGCGACAACGTCGATAGCCGTCAAACCGGTACCTGCAATCAACACAGGCGCTGCGAGTGGAATGTCGGCCTTGCGCTCGACCTCCCACGGGTTATTGAGGATGAGCCCTTGCGCCTGCAGATCGAGGTCTACGCCTATCGGCCGCGGCGCCTCGTTGCCGGTGGCCAGAACCACGACGTCGGCGAGCACAGACTCGCCCTGCGCCGCTACGACTTCCCAACCATCACCGCGCGGCAGCAGGCTGTCCGCAGCCGAGCGCAGCCAGCTTAGTTGAATGTTGGGCGCGGTACGAATGTTCGCGAGCCGCGCTCGCAAGTACTCACCGAAATACTGGCGCGGCGCAAAGTCCTGCGCGCCCCAATTGAACCCGCGCCTGCGGTGCTCGCTCCTCAACCACTCGACAAAGTCCGTGGGATCGCCGCTCACCGACATGTTGCAGGCACGCGTATTCAGGAGGTGTGCCGGACACGTGGTCGAATAGGCAGCGCCGGCACCGAGCTGTCCGCGCGGCTCCATGATCGTGACAGCGATCGGTCGCGAGATGCGCTCTTTGAGCGCGGCAAGCAGCAGAATCGCACTCGCTCCGCCGCCGCAAATCACGAGTCTCAACGGCTGTCCGGCGTTGCTGGTCAGTGTATGTGAGGCCATGCGGGAGAGCGTACTGACGCATGGTTACAAAGTCAGTAACAGCCCCGAACCGCTACGATTTCTCAGCCGCGCTTACGCATGAGCGTCAGCCCGTCGCCGATCGGCACGAGCGACAGATCCACCCGTTCATCGTGATGAACGTACGCATTGAAGGCGCGCAGCGCCAGCGTGTCGGCATCATTGCGGCTCGGATCCGCCACGGCGCCATCCCACAAGGTATTGTCCACGGCAATGAGCCCGCCGGGGCGAACGAGCTGCAGAAGCTTGTCGTAATACGCGCGGTACCCGGTTTTGTCCGCATCGATGAATGCGAAATCGAAAGATGCTTCCGCACCCCCCGCCAGCAACTCCGTCAGCGTCTTAAGCCCGGGCTGCAGGCGCAGCTCGACGCGCGCAGCGACGCCCGCCTCGCGCCAGAACTGCCGTGCAACGGCAGTCGTTTGCGGATCGATGTCGCAGCTAACGATTGTGGCGTCTGCCGGCAGTGCGAGCGCCAACGCAAGACTCGAATAGCCCGTGAACGTCCCGACTTCAATGCAGCGGCGCGCATCAAGCAACTTGACGAGCAGCGCCATGAACTGGCCCTGCTCCGGGCTGATCTGCATATTTGCATGCGGCAACGCACGGGTTGCCGCGCGCAGGCGCGCGAGAATCGGCGGCTCGCGCACCGAGTGCGCCAGGATATATTCGTAGAGGCTGTCGTTGAGTGAAAGCGTTCGGCCCGTCATCAGCTTTTTTCCTTCAGGCGAGGTGAAGAATATTGCGCGCGCAATTTCCATTGCAGGTGCACTTGGAGGCATCTGGATATATTGGCTTAGCGGGACCAGTCGATCGCTCGCGGTAGACGCCGGCGCGAACCAGCCAGGTTGCCATGTACTTGCTCTCAATCTGTACGCTCGAACAATGGCCTGAACGACTCGGCACGATGATGTTGTTGGGCATCGTCGCTACCAGGTCTACTTTCCCACGCAGAATCCGGAGAAGATGCGCCCCAACAGATCCTCGGTAGTGAACTCTCCGGTGATCTCGCCGAGATCCTGCTGCGCGGCGCGCAGCTCCTCCGCAACCAACTCGCCTGCGCGCCGCTCGCTCAACTGTCGGGCGGCCTCTTCTACGTGCGCGCGGGCGCGCGCCAGAGCCTCAAGATGCCGGGAGCGCGCTGACACGGTGCCGCCATCGAGCGCGTGGTAGCCCATGCACGATTTCAAATGCGCGCGCAGCGTGTCGATCCCCTGACCGGTGTGTGCCGACAGCGTCAGGCGCGGCGGACCGCTCCCGGTGTCCGCGCACGGCACGCCGACTGCGACATCGCATTTATTGAATACCAGCGTGACCGCGACATCGGCCGGCAAGCGCTCGCGTTCCTCTTGGTAGGCGTGGCCTGCGGGATCCTGCTGCGCATCGATGACAAACAACACCCGGTCGGCGCGCAGCATTTCTGCCTGGGCGCGCCTTATGCCCTCTTCTTCCACGACATCGAGCGCGGTGCGCAGGCCAGCGGTGTCGAGCACGTGCAGCGGCATGCCGTCGATGTCGATGCGCTCGCGCAGCACGTCGCGCGTGGTACCGGGCAGCGCCGTGACGATGGCCGCGTCGTAGCCCGCCAAACGATTCAAGAGACTCGACTTGCCAGCATTGGGGCGGCCGGCAATCACGACGGTCATGCCTTCGCGCAACAGGCGGCCCTGGCGCGCGCTCTGCTCCATGACATCAAACAGATCGCGTACCGCCTGCAGACGCTCGGCGAGCGCACGGTCGGCGAGAAAATCAATTTCTTCTTCCGGAAAATCGATCGCAGCCTCGACATACGTGCGCAGCTCAATCACCGCCTCGGTGAGACCTTTCACCATCACCGAGAACTCACCCTGCAAAGAGCGCATGGCGGCGCGCGCCGC
>DAITPA010000084.1:0-5745 GCA_036833805.1 Steroidobacteraceae bacterium
AAGTAGATCTGCCCGCCGCGCCGCAGCTCGCGCAACGCCGCTTCGCGCAGCGTTGGCGCATGCCACTCGATGATGAAAGTCTTGATGGCAAGCCGCTCAGCCGGCGGGGTCGTGATGAGCGACAGATCGCGCAAGCCTCCCAACGCCATATTGAGAGTGCGTGGAATGGGCGTGGCGGTCAGCGTGAGGACGTGGACTTCGGCGCGCAGCGCCTGCAGGCGCTCCTTATCGCGCACGCCGAAGCGGTGCTCTTCATCGATAACGATCAGGCCCAAGTCTTTGAAGCGCGCATGCGCATGCAACAGGCGATGGGTTGCTATGACGATGTCGACCTTGCCCTGCTCGATGGCTTGCAGCGTCGCCTGCGTCTCGCGCCCGGAGCCGAAGCGCGACAGGGACTCGATGCGCACGGGCCAGTCGGCGAAACGATCTTTGAAGTTGGTGAGATGCTGCTGCGCGAGGAGAGTGGTTGGCACCAGCACGGCGACCTGCCTGCCTGCCTGCACGGTGACGAACGCCGCGCGCATCGCAACCTCGGTCTTGCCGAAGCCGACATCACCGCAAATGATCCGGTCCATCGGCCGCGCGCTCGTTAGATCGCTCAGCACCTGGCTGATCGCCTCGGCCTGATCATCAGTTTCCTCGAACGGGAAGGCGTTGGCAAAGCTCTGGTACTCGAGTTCCGGCACCGGGATCTGCAAGCCCTGGCGCGCGCGGCGCCGCGCATACAGATCGAGAAGCTCGGCGGCAACGTCGCGAATCTGCTGAGCGGCGCGTTTTTTCGCCTTGGCCCATTGATCGCTGCCGAGTTTGTGCAGCGGCGCGCTCTCGGGCGCGGCACCCGTGTAGCGCGTAATGAGATGCAGCGACTGCACCGGGACGTAAACGCGGTCGCCATCCAAATACTCGAGCACCAGGAACTCGCCGCGTTGCCCTGCGACGTCCATCGCCTGCAGCCCGACGTAGCGTCCGACACCATATTCTTCGTGGACGACGGGCGCGCCGGGATTCAAGTCCTGCAGATCGCGCAGGATCGCTTCCGGGTCGGTCGCGGCGCGCTTGCGGCGCCGTTCCTGGCGGGCGCGTGCGCCGAAGAGTTGCGCCTCGGAGACAACGGCTATGGGCGGCTCTATGAGAGTTAGACCCTCGAGATCCGGAGCGACAGTGAGAGCAACAAGCGCCGTGCCGCTGGCGAACTCGTCCCAACCCTCTACCGGCGTCACGCTGTAGTCTGCGGCGCGCAGCATCTCGTGCAGCACTTCACGGCGGCCAGCCGAATCGGCCGCGATCAGTACGCGGCCGTCAAATTGACTGACAAAGCTCTCGAGCGCCGCGAAGGGTTTATCCGCATGCGTATCGATGCGCAGCGCGCGTGGTGCGGCGGTTGGAAAGTTGTGCACGCCGTCCGTCTGCGGCGCGGTTTGAAGGTCGGCTTTGAAACTGTTGAGCTCGATCGTCGCAAAGCTTGCCAACTGCGATTCAATTTCTGTCGGGTTGAGAAACAGCTCGTGCGGCGCCAGGATCGGGCGCTCAATGTCGTGCCGCCGCGCCTCGTAGCGGCTCTCGATATCTTGCCAGTTGCGCTCTAGTGCGCCCGTCAATGTCACATCGCGCACGAGGACGGCGTTCTGCGGCAGATAGTCAAAGAGCGTCGCCGTGGTCTCAAAGAAGAGCGGCAGGTAGAATTCGATCCCGGCGGGCGCCAAGCCCTCACTCACGCCGCGATAGATGCCCGCCTGCGTCGGCTCGCCTTCGAAGCGTGCGCGGAAACGGCCGCGAAAGACGCGCACGGCATCCGCGTCGAGGGGCATTTCGCGGGCCGGCAGCATGCGTACGCGCTCAAGGGCGTTAAGTGAGCGCTGTGTCTCAGGGTCGAAGCGCCGAATGCCCTCGATGACGTCGTCGAAGAGATCGATGCGCAAGGGCGTGGCGGAGCCCATCGGGAATACGTCGAGGAGTGAGCCGCGCACCGCGAACTCGCCGGGGCTCGTGACTTGGCCGACGCTTGCGTAGCCCGCTTCAATGAGGCGGCTGCGAAACGCCGGCAGCGCGAAGCGGTCGCCCTTGGTGAGTTCAAAGGCGCGCCCCTGCACGTATGCAGGGGGCGGCAGGCGCTGAATGAGCGTGTCGGCGGCGACGACCAGACAGCCGCTGCGTTCCTGTGGCAACGCGAACAGAGTGCGCAGTCGCTCGGAGGTGATGTCCGGGTGTGGCGAGAAGAGGTCGTAGGGGAGGACCTCCCAATCGGGCAGCGTAAGAAGAGACAGGCGTGCGCCGGCAAAGAATCGCAGCTCGGCGCTTCGGCGTTCAAGCTCGCGCGCATCCGCGGCGATGATGACGTACAAGCGCTCATCCGAGCGCGCGGCCTCCGCAAGCGCAAGCGCCGCAGCGCTGCCGTACAGCTGACGCCATTCAATATGCCGCTCGTTACGGGTGGGTACAGGTGGCTTCAGCAGTGACAAGATCGATTCCCCAACCGGTGCGCGCCGCAAGAACGCGGCACTTTACCGGGCCGGGGACTGATCGCAAGAGCGCGTCGTGACGCGCGGCGGGCGAGGTGTGTCGCTAGCCGCTCGTGACGACCGCGTGGATGACGCGATCGCGCTCGAAGAAAACCGAAAATCCGGCGTAGTCCCAACGTGTAATCGGCGGCACGCCAACGGTTGGATGGCGCGTGACGGGGGCGCCGAACTTCGCCTCGACTGTCGTCATCGTGCTGCCGCGCGCGGGCCGCGCGACGGAAGAATCGCGCACCATAACGTGGTCATCGACGACGACCGTGTCGGCGCATGCGACCCCGACGGCACCGAAGCCACACAACAGAGCGACGAAATAGCGGATTTTCATATCGAACTCCTTCACCCGATGTGAATGACTAACGCATCGAGGGCAATCTGTCAAAGGCACGGCAGCTGTGCACAGGCTGATTTGTGACGCAGGTCTGATTCTGCGCGGGCGCCGGCCATAACTGTGGTTAAATTACCTCAATCGTCTGCTTCACAGGACGCGCGCCGCGCGAGGATGTTCCACCCACTGTCAATCTTCGTGGGACTGCGCTATGTCCGCGCCCGCACCCACAAATTCTTCGTCTCGTTCATCACTTGGGCATCCCTTGTCGGCGTCTGCGTCGGGGTCGCGGCGCTAATCGTGATTCTATCAGTGATGAACGGATTTGAGGATGAACTGCGCGATCGCTTGCTGTCGCTCGGCGCGCATGCGCGCGTCGTCGCGGTCGCAAATGCATCCCCCGGCACGCCGACCCAGGAGGAATGGCAGCGAATGCGCGCCATTGTGCGCGCGGTTCCCGGCGTTGTCGGCGTCGCGCCGTATGTCGAGCTGCAGGCACTCGCGGTGCGCACACCCGAGATGCTGCCGGTCGTACTGCGCGGGATCGATCCCGCTGCCGAACGCGAAGTCAATGGCATCGGCCGCGCAGTGACTGAAGGGCGCCTCGCTGATCTTGTTTCCGGGAGCAATCGCGTGATTGTCGGTGCGGTGATCGCGCAGCGGCTCGGGGTGATTCTGGGTGACAGCGTCAGCATGCTCATTCCGACGGTGGACGCCGCCGGCGCGCCGAGCCCGGCGCTGCGTCAACTCACGGTCGCCGGCACCTTCGAGGTTGGATTCCAGGACCACGACGCAACGCTCGTGTTTGCACATATTGACGATGTGCGGGCGCTCGCGCCGGCTCTACAGGGGGCGCAGGGTTTACGGATCCGCTGCAACGATGCATTTGCGGCTCCCGCGGTCGCCGCGCGCGTACGCGCTGTGCTGCCGGCGGGCTTTGAGGTTATCGACTGGACGATCGATCATGCGGCCTACTTTCGCGCCGTGCGCATCGAGAAGACGATGATGGCGCTTATTTTACTGTTGATCGTTGCCGTGGCCGCCTTCAACATTGTGGCGATGCTCGTCATGGTGGTCACTGACAAGCGCACCGATATCGCTATTCTGCGCACGTTCGGCGCATCGCCGCGCAGGGTGATGGGCGTTTTTATCACTCAGGGACTCGTCATCGGCTGGCTCGGTGTGCTCTTAGGTGTTGCGCTCGGGGTCGTGCTTGCTTTCAACGTAGACGTCATCGTGCCGGTGCTCGAGCACACCTTCCGCTTTCAGATCATGGATGCGGATGTCTACTACACGACGAGCATTCCGTCGGATCTGAAGTGGTCCAATGTTGCCTGGATCGGCTTTGCCGCGCTCATGTTGACGGGGCTCGCGACGCTGTATCCGGCCCTGCGCGCTGCGCATACTGCGCCCGCCGAAGCGCTGCGCTACGAATAGTGCGTGCATGACAGGCGCCTACGAATGGCTCATTGGCACGCGCTATTTGCGTTCCGCGCACCGCCGCGGTTTCGTGTCCTTTGTCGCGTTGATATCCGTGCTCGGGCTGACGCTCGGGGTTGCAACCTTGATTGTCGTGCTGTCGGTGATGAATGGCTTCGAACGGGAGCTGCGCACGCGTATTTTGAGCGTCACCGCGCATGCGACGCTCTCCGGGCTCGATGGCGCGCTACCCGACTGGCGTGCGGCGCGCGACGCAGCGGTGCGTCAGGCGGGTGTCCTCGCCGCGGTACCCTATATCGATGAGCAGGCCATGTTGTCTCACGGTCAGCGCATCAGCGGTGCGGGCATCCGCGGCGTATTGCCGGAGGCGGAGAGCCGTGCCACCGGCCTTGCGCAGCACATCACCGCGGGAAGGTTGGCGGACCTTGCCGCCGGGGAGTACCGCATCATTCTCGGCACCGCGCTCGCGCGGGAACTTGCGGCCAAGGTCGGCGACTCGATCGTTCTGGTCGCGCCCGAGGGCACCGCGACCCCCACCGGAGTCGTGCCGCGCATGCGTCGTTTCCGCGTCGTCGGGCTCTTCGAGTCGGGAATGTACGAGTTCGATCGCGGGCTCGCGCTCATACATCTGGCTGATGCGGCGCGTCTGTATCGCTTCGGCGACCGGGTGAGCGGCATTCGCCTGGCGCTCGCCGACCCGCAGCGCGCACCCGCCACGGTGCGCGCACTCGCGCTCGCATTGGGCGGCGGCTTCTACGTCAGCGACTGGACGCATGATCATGCAAATTTCTTCCGTTCGATTGAGATCACCAAATCAATGCTGTTCGTCATTCTCTTGATGCTCGTGGCGGTCGCCGCCTTCAATATCGTCGCGACGCTGGTCATGATCGTGAAGGAGAAGCAAACCGACATCGCGATTCTGCGCACGTTGGGCGCGGGTCCGGGCAACATACTCGCGACTTTTGCCGTACAGGGTGTATTGATTGGTCTTGCCGGGACGCTCTGCGGTGCGGCGCTCGGGATTCTTGTGTCGCACAATCTGCAGACGCTCGTTGGCGCTTTGGAGCACGCGCTGCATACGCAGTTTTTGGACGCGCGCGTGTATTTCATGAGCGAGCTGCCGGCGTATGTCGAGCGGCTCGACGTGCTGCGGGTATGTTCCGTAGCCTTTTTGCTGTGCGTGCTCGCGACGGTGTACCCGGCGTGGCGCGCTGCGCGCACGACACCTGCGGAGGCGCTGCGACATGACTGATTCGGTATTGGTAGCCGTTGATGTTTGCAAGAGTTTTCGCCAGGGTCCGGAGACACTGCAGGTACTGCGCGGCGTGACGCTTGCAGTCGCAGCCGGACAGAGGATCGCAATTGTCGGCGCCTCAGGTTCGGGTAAGACCACGCTCTTGCAGATTCTCGGCGGTCTTGATCGGCCCACCTCTGGAACAGTGTGCGTGGATGGGCGCG
>DAITPA010000085.1:0-5597 GCA_036833805.1 Steroidobacteraceae bacterium
TAACGGATCGCGTTGGCGGCAACTCAAACGCCCTCGGGTAGCGCACGAACCAGAGGTAGAGCCCCTCGGCGCTCGCTGTCGGCCCCGCCTGCGCACGGTCCTTGGATTCAAGCACGCTCGCGGCCCAGCCCGGGTCTTTGTCGCCTTGCCCGATCGCAATCAGAAGACCTGCGATATTGCGCACCATGTGATGCAGAAACGCGTTCGCCGTGATTTGAATCAGAACGAAATCGCCGTGGCGCTCGACACTCAGCGCTTCGATGCGCCGGATGGGCGAGTGGCCTTGCGAGGCGGCCGAGCGGAAGGCGCTGAAGTCGTGCGACCCGACCAGTGCGCGCGTTGCGCTGTGCATGCGCTCGTGATCGAGGGGATGGCGGATCCAGGCCGCACTCCGGGCGGCGAGCGCCGAGCGCACCGGACGGTTGAACACATAGTATCGATAGGTGCGCGCCTCGGCGGAGTAACGGGCGTGAAAGTGGCGCGGTACCGGACGGGCCCAAGCAACGTTGATATCGCCAGGCAAACTCGTGTTGGCGCCCAATACCCAGCCGCGCTCGCTGCGCCGCGCCTCGGTGTCGAAGTGCGCGATCTGTCCGCAGGCGTGTACGCCCGCATCGGTGCGACCGGCGCAGATGATATTGACCGGCGCTGCGGCCACCGGGCTTAACGCCCCCTCGACCAGACTTTGAATCGAAGGACTTGAACGCTGCGTCTGCCAGCCGGCATAAGCCGTGCCGTCGTACTCGAGCCCCAATGCAATTCTGATCGTTCCCCTCACCCCGGGAGGGATTGCAGCAGGCGCTGTGCTTCCTGTTTCTGCGCGACCGAGCCTTCGTTCAGGACTTCATCGAGGATGTTACGCGCGCCGTCCGGGTCGCCCATGTCCATGTAGGCGCGCGCCAGATCCAGCTTCGTGCCGACCTCGCTCATCGTGGCGGGCTCGAGATCCGGAAGCGCCAATTCGTCGGCCGAAAGCTTCTGCGTGACCGTAAAGGCGGCGTCCGGTGCAGGGGTAGGTCCGACGTTGAGGTCGATTTCGGTCGCGCCGTTTTTGCCTGCGGAGGTGTCATCCATGTCACCGAGATCGAAATCAAGGTCCTGACCCTTAAGGGCGGCCAAGTGAGCGGTTTCCACAGAATCCGCACCGGGTGAGGTGTGCTCCGCGAACTCGCTCGCCGCCACCGGCGGCAGCGTCGCATCGAGGTCTTCGGGCTTGACCCGCCAGGCTGCGGTCGCCGAACTTGCCGCGTGGCTTGCATCCGAACGGCGCTCGGCATCGTCAATCGAGCGCCGCGAGGTCTCATCCAGACCCGCGGCCAAAGTCGGTGAATCTGTGGGCGATAAGGTCGGCTCATCGACCGTGTCGAGCGTACCCAGGTCCAGGCCCAGGTCATCGAGTGCAAGCTCCGCGGTCTGATCGGCGCCGCCGCTTTGCCTCAATGCCATTTCCACCTTCTGGCGGATGGTCGGATTTTCGTCGTGCTGCGGGAAGGGCTGCTCGATGGTGGGCAGTTCAACGCTGTCCTCGTCCATGGACTCGCTGTGCTGCGTCATCTGGCGGGTCGTCGCGGAACTCGCCTCGCTGCCGAAATCAAGCCCGTGCAGCGCAAGATTCTCATCCGTGTTGCGCGCGGTGGGCGACTCCGTGGTCGAATTGCCAGCCTCGCCGAGCGCCGATCCGATATCCAGATCCAGGCCCGCCGCGGCGCCTTCGGGCACCGGCTCGCCGAGCAGATCAAAATCAATGCGGCTCTGTCCGCCTTCAAGGTCGAGATCAACCCCGCCGGCCGCCGCGCCGCTGACTGCACCGCTCGAGAACAGCGGATCATCGGGCGCGAGCTGCTTGCCCATGATCACGATCTTTTCCCATTCGCCGGCGGCGGCTTCGGCGCGCGTCGCGGCAAGCTCATGGGCGCTATGCAGGAACTGCTCTTTATTGCCCCATACGAAGAAGACTTCGAGCAGCTTTAACTTGAGATCACGGCGCTCTGGCTCGCGCGCGATGGCAATACGCACGAGGTCAGCAGCCTGGTCGTAGAGACCATAGGCCATGTGAAAATCGGCCTCGGCGAGCGGATCGGCCTGATCGAGGTTGATGGCGGTCTCATTGCTTAACGTGTCATCGGTCGGCACGGTGCGCACGACGGTCGCAGCGCTTGCAGCGCCCGCGCGCGGCCGCTCATGCACGCCGGTTTCCTCGACCACGAAGGCAGAATCGCGCGCGGCACGCATATTCGCCGTGTCGCCGAGCGCGTCGCGATTGAGCGTATCGGCACCGGCGCTCGCAAGACGGCCGAGCGAATCATCGAAGTTGCTGTGTTGTCGCGAGCGCCACGCCGTAAGACCCATACGTGCAAGCACCGCAGCTACGAGGATCGCGAGCACCCACCAATAGCGCAGCAAAGTCGACGTGAGCGACGGTCCGGGTGCCGTTGTGACGGGCGCAGGGGTTGCAACAGGCGGCGTAACCGGCTTCTCGGCCGGCGGCGGCGGCGCTTCAGCCGCCGCTGGCGGCGCCGCGGTCACGGCCGGCGCGGGCGCGCGCGCAGCCGATGGGGCGGGAGTGGGCGCGGTCGCCTGCGGGCCGGGTACGGGAGTAGGCGCGGCCTGCGTGGGCGCCGGTGTCGCCCGCGCACCGATCTGGGCCTGCAGCTTCGCAAGCTCCGCGTTACGCAATTCCAGCAGACGCCGCGATTCCTGCAACTGCGATTCGAGCTCGTGCATCCGAGCCTCGGTGCTCGCCGAGGCGCCGCTCGCGCCGGGCTGTGTGCCGGGCTTGGTCGATTCGTCGGGGGTGACGAGATGCAGTCGTCCCGAGTCAGCTGGGGCAGCCGGCTGCGCCGGCGCAGCGCCGCGCCAGGAGGCGTATTGACGGCGTATCTCAGTCAGGGCGTCCTTCGGCGCGACCGCCGCTGCGGTCGATGCATCCGGGATGCGCAGGACCGCTCCGGCGTGCAGCATATTCATATTGCCTTCGAACGCGCTCGGATTCGCCTGATAGACCGCCACCATCCAACTGCGCGTGCTGGCCGCGCCAGCCGTCGCCAAGGTGCCCGCGAGCTGTGAAAGGGTGTCGCCGCGTCGCACCACGAGCGTCCCGGGTTCACCGCTTGGGGCCGCTGGCGCGCTCGCGCGAGCGCGCGGTGCGGGCGGCGCCTGTACCGCAGCGGGTGCGGATTCAGCGCGCGTCGCTGCGGGGGGAGCCGGGGCGCGGTTAATCGAACCTTCCCGCGTGGCGTTGTCGACCGTTGGCGCCGCCACCGGCGCGGCGCTCACCCCGTTCTGGGTGGGCGTATAGACCGGAGGATCGAGGAGCACGGTGTACTCGCGCACGAGATGCCCGCGCGCCCAGTTGACGTCGACCAAGAGCGACACGAACGGCTCGGTGATTGCCTCGCGCGAGGCAAGCTTGATGACATCGCGTCCGTCGGGCGCGTGCACTGCGCGCATGGAAATCCCGCTCAAGAACGACGGCCATTCGAGGCCGTAGCGCGTAAAGGCTTCGTGCGTGGCGACTGCGGCGTGCAGGCTGGAGAGATCCTCGGGCGTAGCGCCAACAAGGTCGATCTCCGCATTCAACGGCGAGTTAAGTGAAGACAGGAGGCGGATATCCCCCAAGCCAAGCGCGAACGCGGCCGGAGGGCACAAAAGCAACAAGGCCAGGGCCCGGGCGAAGGATTTCGCGACCATCAGGATACCCCGCGGACCACCAGCCCGCCTAAAAGTCTTTTAAAAACAAAAGTATGGCCCGCATTCCACGAGCCCATACACATTTGGGCCGCAATATAACTTAAATATGCTCGCGGACCAAAATCTCCGCGATCTGGATGCTGTTTGTCGCAGCACCTTTGCGCACATTGTCGGCGACGAGCCATAAGTTCAATCCCCGATCGATGGAAATATCTTCACGTATTCTGCCGACATAAACTGTGTCGCGGTTCGCTGCCTCGGTAGCCGCAGTCGGGTAGCCACCCGGCCGGCGCTCGTCCATGACTTTGATTCCCGGGGCCTTGGCAAGAACTGCGCGGGCCTGTTGTGCCGTAATTTTGCTGCGCGTCTCCAGGTGTACCGCCTCCGAGTGGCCGAAGAACACCGGCACGCGCACGGCGGTGGCGTTCACCCGGATGCGCGGGTCCCCCATAATCTTCTGAGTCTCCCAGAGCATTTTCATTTCTTCGCGCGTGTAGCCGTTCTCCTGGAAGACGTCGATCTGCGGCACGCAGTTGAAGGCGATCTGCTTCGGAATCACCTGCGCCTCGACGGGTCCCTGGCCTCCCAAAAGGGCCGCTGACTGCACCGCAAGTTCCTCCACGGCGCTTCTACCCGCTCCCGAAACCGCCTGATAGGTCGCGACGTTGATGCGCTCGATGCCCGCGACATCGTATATCGGCTTCAGTGCGACGACCATCTGTATGGTTGAGCAGTTCGGATTGGCGATGATGCCGCGGTTCGTATATTGCGCAATCTGTTCTGGATTGACCTCGGGCACCACCAGGGGAATGTCCTCCTCATAGCGAAATTCTGCCGTGTTGTCGATGACGATGCAGCCGGCGGCGCTGGCCCGCGGCGCGTACTCGCGCGAGACCGCGGCGCCGGCTGAGAAGAATGCAATCTCGGCGCGGCGGAAATCGAAAGTCGCCAGATCATCGACCGACACGTCCGCATTCTTGAAGCGCAGTTTGCGGCCGAGCGAACGCTCGCTCGCGAGTAGAAAGAGCTCGGCGACCGCGAAGTCACGTTCTTCGAGCACGCGGATCAGCGTCTCGCCAACCAGCCCGGATGCGCCGACGACGGCTACCTTGAAAGCGCGCGTCACTTCGGCCTCGTAATCACGGGCGTCGTCGATGTGACGTCGGCGTTCTGCGCCCGATGGCGCAGGTAGTGATCCATGAGCACGATCGCGAGCATCGCCTCCACGATCGGCGTCGCCCGCAGACCGACGCACGGATCGTGTCGGCCGGTGGTCACAATCTCGACCGCGCGGCCGTCCACATCAATGGTGTCGCCCGGAACCTGGATGCTCGAGGTGGGCTTGAAAGACACGTGCGCGATGATGTCCTGGCCCGACGATATGCCGCCGAGGACACCGCCTGCGTGGTTGCTGCGAAAGCCGTTCGGCGTGAGTTCGTCGCGATGTTCGCTGCCGCGCTGCGCGACCGCGGCGGCGCCCGCGCCGATGTCGACTGCCTTCACGGCATTGATGCCCATGAGCGCGTGCGCGATGTCGGCATCGAGCCGATCGAACACCGGCTCGCCCAAGCCGGGCGGCACGCCCGCGGCGATCACCGTGATACGCGCGCCGACCGAATCGCCCGCGCCGCGAATCTTCCACATGAGCGCCTCGATTTCCTCGATACGCGCAGGATCCGGGCAGAAGAACGGGTTCTGCGCCGCGAACGCCGGGTTGACCGCGGCGAGCTCAAGATCGCCGATGCGACTGAGATAGCCGTAGATGCGAACACCGAGCCGTTCAAGAAGATATTTACGCGCAATCGCGCCGGCGGCAACCCGCATCACGGTCTCGCGCGCCGAAGCGCGTCCGCCGCCACGGTAGTCACGCCGACCATACTTCTGCTGATAGGTGTAGTCGGCGTGAC
>DAITPA010000086.1:0-5583 GCA_036833805.1 Steroidobacteraceae bacterium
CGCTTCACGTCCGATGACGGCCTGCAGCTCGCGCACCAGGTACGGGTAGGGATGCGGACCGACAACCGAGCCCAGGAGGTAGTAAGTATCCGTAGGATCAGACACCCAGTCGCGCATCGCCTCGTCGATCGCAGCTCTGAGCGTGCGATCGCCACTCGTCACCGGCACGACCGTGGCTCCCATCAGCCGCATGCGCCCCACGTTCGGCGCCTGGCGCTGCATGTCAATCTCGCCCATGTATACCGTGCAGGGCATTCCAAGCCGCGCGCACGCCGCGGCGCTTGCGACCCCATGCTGCCCCGCGCCCGTCTCGGCAATGATGCGCTTGGCTCCAAGCTCCTGCGCAAGCAGCGCCTGTCCGATCGCATTATTGATCTTGTGCGCACCGGTGTGCGCAAGATCCTCGCGCTTCAACCACAGTTGCGCGCCCCAGGCTTGCGACAGCCGTGAGGCGTGCGTCAGCGCCGTGGGGCGACCCACCCACGTGGAAAGCTCGTAACGAAAGCGCTCCTGAAACTTCGCGCTCGTAAGATGTGCGCGCACGCCGCTCTCGAGTCGCTCGAGCGCAGGGATGAGCGTCTCAGGCACGTAGGCCCCACCAAACGGACCAAAGCGCCCGCGAGCGTCGGGGAACTTACCGGAGATGGAATCGGCGAGCAGCCCTTTGATATCGATGGCAGGCACGGATGCGATCATGATTTTCCCTCCTGACGCGCAGCTTCAACAAAACGGGCGATCTCCTGTGGGCTCTTGATGCCAGGACGCTCTTCAACACCGCTCGACACGTCAACTCCAAACGGCTGCACGGCGCTGATGGCAGTGGCGACATTGCGCGCGGTGAGGCCGCCCGCCAAGACGAGCTCACTCCGTTTGGCAAGCGCGCGCGCCGCTGTCCAGTCGCACGGCACACCGGTGCCGCTCACGGGACCTTCGAAAAGGATACGCGCAGGCAGCGGCTGCGGCGGCGCGCTGCCGGCGCGCACCACTGTCAGCACGGATAGTTGACGCGGCAAACGGATGCCGTCGAGGTCACTCGGATCCGCCTGCAGAACATCGGGCGCAAACACAACAAGCATTGAGTCAAGCTCCTGCTGCGTCGCGTGCCGGGTTACGGCGATGCATGCCACACGACCGCGCGCCGGTTCCGCAAGCTCGCAGGCGAATTCGGGCGTCACGCGCCGTACGGATTCTGCAAACACAAAACCGATCGCATCCACACCCGTCGCGAGCGCCGCGCTCACCGCCGCGGGGGTCGTCATGCCGCAGATCTTGATCCACATCGGTTGTCGCCTAGGCGCGGCCTGCCGCAAGCAATTCGCGCAGCAGTGCCTCCGGATCGCGCGAGCGCATCAATGCGCTGCCGACGAGCGCGAAATCGTAGCCTGCGGCGCGCACGCGGCGCGCATCCGCGGCGTTCGCAACGCCGCTCTCGGCCACCCGCGGAACATTGACAGGCAAGAGCGGCGCCAGGCTCTCGAGCCGCTCCGGTACGACCTCGAGTGTCGCAAGATCCCGGCAGTTGACGCCCACCAGCACGGTTGGATTGGGACTCGGCTGATAGTCTCCGACCAGGTCATGCATGAGCTCGATATCCGCCGCATCGAAAGCTTCGAGCAAAACGAACAAGCCGAAGAGCTCGGCCGCGGCCATCAGTGCCTGCAGCTCCTCGCGCGACAACATGCGCAGGATAATGAGCACGCCGCCGGCGCCGGCGGTACGCGCCTCGGCAATCTGATAGGGATCGACGAGAAAGTCCTTGCGCATTGCGGGAATGCGCGCCGGCTGCAGCGAGCGCGCCGTCAATTCGAGGTGCGCAAGGTCGCCTGCGAATTCACTCGGCTCCGTGAGCACCGAGACGGCCGCCGCGCCCGCCGTCGCGTAGCGCCTGACGCGCCTGCCGATGTCCTCGTCCAAACTGCGCAGTGCGCCGGCCGCAGGCGAGCGCAGCTTCAATTCCGCAATGACATCGAACCCTGCAACGTTCGGCACGAGCGGCGGCGGCGCGGCCGATTCCCGCGCTTGCGCGAGCATGCGCGTGACGGGGCACAGGCGTATCGCAGCTGCCACCCGCTCGCGGCTCTTCTCCGCCATCTCCCTTAGAAAATCAGTTCTCATGAACTCACCACCTCAAAGCGGGATACAAGATCAAGCACGCGGCGCGCAGCGCCACTGTCGATGGCCGCCGCGGCCCGTTCGACCGCGGCGCGCGGGCGCTGCTCTTCGCCCGCCACCTCAAGTGCAAGCGCCGCGCCCAAGAGCAGGCAATCCCGATGCGCTCCGCGCTCCTCGCCGTACAGCACCGCGCTGAGCGCGCGCGCATTATGCGCGGCATCGCCGCCGGCGAGGGATGCGCTCGTACAGCGCGCCAGGCCGTAATCCGCCGGATCGCGCACCACCACGGCAACGTGGCCCTGATGCACATCAAATAAGGTGAACGCACCCATCGGCGTCGGCTCATCCCAGCCTTCGGCGCCGTGAACCACGAAGGCGCGCTCGATATCAAGACCGGCGAGCGTATCGGCGATGAGCTGTGCCGCCTGCATGCTGAATGCGCCGATGAGATGCAGCGGCGGTTGTCCGGGATTAAGAAGCGGCCCGAGAATGTTGAATATCGTGCGCACACCCAGGGCTGCGCGCACCGGCGCAAGCGCCTTCATCGCCGGGTGGTAGTGCGGGGAGAAGAGGAATGTGAAATTGGTCGCCGCAAGGCACCTGCCGGCAGCTGCGGCATCAAGCGGCAGTTGCAAGCCAAGGGCTTCGAGCACATCGGCGCTGCCCGAACGACTCGACATCGAGCGGTTGCCGTGTTTGACAACCGGTACGCCGCAAGCTGCCGTAAGCAACGCCGTACCCGTGGAGATATTGAGACTGCCGGACGCGTCGCCGCCCGTACCGACGATGTCGATGGCGCGCAGCCCGGGCGCAATCTGCGGACGGCGCGCAAGCCGGCGCATGGCGCGCGCAAAGCCGCGTACTTCGTCAGCGATGACGCCTTTGCTGCGCAGCGCGGCAAGCACGGCGCCCGCGAATGCCGGCGCAGTATCCGGATTCGTCAATTGAATGAGGAGCGCATCCGCTTCAGCTTCGGATAGATCGTGCCGCTCGAGCAGGCGTTCGAGGAGCTCACGCGGAGGCGGCATGCAACACTCCGGGAACCGTGGCGGGACGACGCTCGCCGCGGGCGAGCTCAAGAAAATTCCGCAAGAGCTGCGGACCGTCCGGCGTCAGAATGCTTTCAGGATGAAACTGCACGCCTTCAACCAAGAGACTCCGATGCCGCACGCCCATGATCTCGCCCTCGGCCGTGCGTGCGTTCACTTCAAGCTCGGCGGGCATTTTGTCGGCGGCAGCGATGAGTGAATGATAGCGGCCTACTTCGCAGGGCAGCGGCAACCCAGCGAACAGCGTGCGGCCATCGTGCTCGATGAGCGAGGTCTTGCCATGCATGAGGCGCCCCGCGCGTACGACTTTACCGCCGAACACTTCCACAATCGACTGATGGCCGAGACACACCCCGAGCACCGGCACTTGCCCCGCAAACGCGCGGATCATCTGCATCGACACGCCCGCATCGTAGGGCGTGCCTGGACCGGGTGAGATGCAAAGGTGCGTGGGGGCAAGAAGCTGCGCCTCGCTCACGCTGATCGCATCGTTGCGATACACATGCACGTCCGCCCCGAGCACGAGAAACGCCTGCACGAGGTTGTACGTAAAGGAGTCGTAGTTATCGATCAGCAGCAGTTTTGGCATCACAAGCCCCCTTGCGCAAGCTCGAGTGCGCGCACCAGAGCGTAGCTCTTGGCGAGTACTTCCTCGTGCTCGCTCACGGGAACACTGTCGGCAACGATGCCGGCGCCGGCCTGATAACTGTACTCGTCGCCGCGAAACACCAGAGTGCGGATCGTGATGGCCTGGTCCATGTCGCCCTGCGCGCCGAAATAGCCGACCGTGCCGCCGTACAGGCCGCGATTCACGGGCTCAAGCTCATCGATGATCTGCATCGCCCGCACTTTGGGCGCGCCGACTAGGGTCCCCGCGGGGAAAGTGGCTGCGAACAAGTCGAACGCATCGCGCCCAGCTGCGAGCTCGCCGTGCACGCCGCTCACCATGTGCATGACGTGACTGTAGCGCTCGATTGAGCGATAGGGGTCCACGCGCACCGTGCCGGCACACGCCACGCGCCCAAGATCGTTGCGCGCAAGATCAACCAGCATGATGTGCTCGGCATTTTCCTTTGGATCCGCGCGCAGCTGCGTCTCGCGCTCGCTATCGAGAGCCGCGTCGTCCGCGCGCGCTCGTGTGCCGGCGATGGGACGCAGCTGCGCATGCCGGCGGGTCAGCTTCACGAGCGCCTCGGGTGATGAACCCACGACCGTCACATCGCCCATCGCACAGTAGTACATGTAGGGCGACGGATTGATGAGCCGCAGCGCGCGGTACGCCTGGAAGGGATCAAGCTCATGGCGCCCGCCAAACCGCGCTGACAGCACGAGCTGATAGACATCCCCCGCGGCGATGTATTCCTGGGTGCGGCGCACGCCCGCCATAAAGTCCTCGCGGCTGAATGCTGCGGTGGGCGCGTCATAGCGACCCGCGCGCGTGCTATGCGGCAATGCACCGCGCAAAGCGCGAATGACCTCGGTGCGCAACGAGCGCCGCTCGTCATCCGCTCCGGCATGCAGGAGCGCGATGCCGCGCGTCAAATGATCGAATACCAGAAGCGACTGCGGCGCGACGTAATGCATCGCCGGCACTGCGTTCGGGTTCGAATGACGCGACGGCAGGCGCTCAAAGAAGCGCACCACATCGTAGGATGCGTAGCCGACGAGGCCGCCCGCGAGCGGCACGCCGGCTATCTCCGGCAGCGGCCGCGGCGCGCGGCGCAGTCCGCGACGCAGCACTTGCAGGAGCTCCGCGCCGCTCCTCGGCAGCGGCTCGGTCTCCGTGCCGATCGTTACCCCCGTCGCATCGATCCGCAATTCAAGACAATCGCCGAAGCCAATGAAGGAATAGCGGGCGAGCCGTTCGCCGCCTTCGACGCTCTCCAGAAGAAAGCGCGGATTCAAAGCGGCGAGCTTCATGAACGCCGAAACCGGCGTATCCAGATCACCTGATATGTCGAACGGTGGCTTCAAAAGCATACTTCCAAAAAAAACCCATCCCGGGGAGAAATCCGGAGGATGGGTTCTCGTGGCCTTGAATTCTTTAAGTCGTGAAACTGGCAGCGCCCGGACACCCCCTCCGTCAGAAAGGGCGCCACCACCAGCGCGCGAGGGGATTCATGTGCTGCTGCGACATTTGCCAGGGAGTATCGCCGGGGCCTTACGCGGTCGTCAAGAATTCACGCCGCCGTCTTCGGATACAATGCGCTATCCACGGCGGACTGCGCGGGAGTCACACGTGAAGTGGACCGAGCTGATTGAGAGTTGGCGTCACGGCGCAAGCGGTGCGCGCACGGTAAGCGACTACGCCGTGCATCTGCCCGTTGATGACGCGGCGCGCCTGCATGCACTGACCGAAATGTTCCCCGGACGCACCCCCGAGCAGATCATCACTGATCTTTTGAGCGTCGCGCTGCAGGAA
>DAITPA010000087.1:0-5469 GCA_036833805.1 Steroidobacteraceae bacterium
CTCGCGGAGCAATTTGGCCTCGAGGGGCCCAACTACAGTTGCCTGACGGCGTGCGCCGCGGGCACCCAGGCGCTTGGCGAGGCGACGGACCTGATCCGCCATGGCGACGCCGACGTCATGGTCGCCGGCGGTGCGCACAGCAAAGCCGCGCGCTTGGGCTGCCGCACACACTGCCGCCACCGCATGGTCGATGCATGCAATCACGCTGCGCTCGACGTGGTCGGAGCCGCGGCTCGCCGCCGCCGGCCCGAGGAGGCCCGAACCGATGACTGCGGGATCATCGCCCGGAACATCCGAGATGAAGAGCGCGCGGGCGTAGCGGCCACGCAGATAAGCCGTCAAGCGCCCGCCTTTGATGCGCGACAGGCGCGCGCGATTCTCATTGAGCTCAGCGATCGCAACCCCCGATGCGAGTCCGACATTGTGCAGGCGCTTAAGCTCATCGAGCGTCACGCCTTCGGCGAGCGCTTCGACGAGACTTGAAGCGCCTCCGGAGATCAGGAAAAGCGGCTCGACCTCTCGGGGCAGATCCTCAGTCCAGCGCAGCAAGCGCTCTCCGGCCGCGAGCGAGCGCGCATCGGGCAGCGGGTGGGAGCTCTCGTAAATTTCGGCCCCCGGCAGCAAGCGCGCCGCGGGGTCAACATGACCATCTTTGGTGATGAGAAGGATGCGCTCTTGGCAGGCGCCCAACGCATCGTGCGCGCCGAGCGCCATGGCGGAGGCGGCCTTGCCGATGGCAGCCGTCCATACGCGCCCGTTACTCGCGGTCATGGTGCGCAGCGCCTCGCGCGTGCAACGCCGCCCGTCGACGCGTGTCACGCCCGTCTGGAAGAGCTCCAGCAGCAGTTGCCGGCGAGGATCGATCGATGTCACGGCGTCACGGGCGCCGGTGCAACGTCAGCGGCGTACGATCTTGAATGGCCCGTGCTCACCGCGCCGGCGCGACTTCGCCGCATCCGAGCGTTCGAGCTTCAGTTTCTCAAGATACTCAGGCGTTACGTCACCGGTCACATACTCCCCTGAAAAGCATGAGGTATCGAATTCTTCGATCTGTGCATCGTCGTGCCGGCAGGCGGCAACCAGATCCTCAAGGTCCTGATAGACGAGCCAATCCGCGCCGATGACGCTCGCGACCTCTTCGACGCTGCGCTCGCTTGCCACAAGTTCACTCGCCGCCGGCATATCAATGCCGTACACGTTTGGGAAACGCACCGGCGGCGCCGCCGAGGCGAAATACACTTTCTTCGCGCCCGCCTCGCGCGCCAGATCAATGATCTGCGCCGAAGTCGTGCCGCGCACGATCGAATCGTCGACCAGCAAGACGTTTTTGCCGCGAAACTCAAGGTCAATCGCATTCAGTTTGCGGCGCACGGATTTCTCGCGCAGCTGCTGGCCGGGCATGATGAAGGTGCGGCCGATATAGCGGTTCTTGATGAACCCTTCGCGGTACTTAAGACCGAGCTTGAGAGCCACCTGCATCGCGCTCGTGCGGCTCGTGTCCGGGATCGGAATGACGACGTCGATATCGTGGTGCGGATAGACGCGCATGATCTTCTCCGCAAGCTTGTCGCCCATGCGCATGCGCGCGCGGTACACGGAGATCTTGTCGATGATCGAGTCGGGACGCGCGAAGTAGACGTACTCGAATATGCACGGCGTGTGCCGCAGGTTGTTGCCAAATTGCTGCGTATGCAGGCGTCCCTGCTCATCGATGAACACGCCCTCGCCGGCGCCAATGTCGCGTTCGAATTTGAAGCCCAGCGCCGCCAGCGCGACGCTCTCGGAAGCGAGCATCCACTCCGGTCCACGCGGCGTGTCGCGCCGTCCAAGGGCGAGCGGGCGAATGCCGTGCGGGTCGCGAAAGCCGAGAATGCCGTGGCCGATCACCATGGCAATCACCGCATAGCCGCCGCGACAGCGCCGGTACACGGCGTTCAGCGCCGCGAAAATGTCGGCCGGCGTGACGCGCGGCGTGCCTACGCGCTGCAGCTCGGAGGCAAATACGTTCAGCAGCACCTCGGAGTCGGAACTCGTATTCAAGTGGCGCCGATCCTCGTGGATGACGATGGCGGCAAGCTCGGAGGCGTTGGTGAGATTGCCGTTATGCGCAATACATATGCCGTACGGAGCATTCACATAGAAGGGCTGGGCTTCGGAGGCGCGATCGCAGCCGGCGGTCGGATAGCGCACGTGGCCGATGCCGATGTTGCCTTTGAGCTCCACCATATGGTGCTGCTGGAACACGTCGCGCACGAGTCCGCTGCCCTTCCTGACATAGAGCTCGCCTTCACTCGAGGTCACGATGCCGGCCGCATCCTGCCCCCGGTGCTGTAGCACGGTCAGCGCGTCATAGAGCCGCTGATTGACCGGGCCATTTCCGACCATGCCGACAATTCCACACATGCTCGAGCGCCTCTTACGCCGCAGTTGTTAAAGCCATCAGACTTGTGTGACGCGATGGTGCGGCTCGCCCACCAGCGTGCGCAGACCTTCGGCGACGCGCTCTGCGTAGGGGATCAGCAGCGACTCGCGCCACCAGGTCGCGCCATCCAAGCGCAACAGCTGACAAATGATGACGAGCACACCGAGCACGATGCCGGCGCGCACCAGGCCGAAGGTGAAACCGAATAAGCGATCCGTGCCCATGAACATCGACAAGCGCACGAAATGCCCGATGAACACCCCGGCGACCGAGCCGATGAACAATATGCCGAAGAGCAGAATGGCGCGCGCCGCCCACGGCCGGATGTTCTCGTCGGCCAATAATCCGCTGAGATGCGGGGCAAGCCTCGCGCCGAAATGCCAGGCAATGAACAGCGCCAGGAGCCAGCTCACCACCGTGACCGCTTCGCGCAGAAAGCCGCGCATGAGCCCGACGATCGCGGAGAGGAGGACGATTGCGACCACCCAATAGTCGGCTGATTTCATCATAGCGCGGCTCGGATCGCGCCCACTGCGTGCGCGGCGCGCATTGTACAAGAGCAACCGCCCCACTGCTCATGGCGGAGTCGCGCATTGGGTCAAATGTGCGCGCTTGTGACGCGCATCATGGCTGTGAAGTGAGCGATCCGGGATGGCCGGAAGCGCGCAGCTTAGCCGCCCAAGCCTGTGCGGTGGCGTGATCCGCCGCGGGACCGACTCGCACGCGATAAAGTTTGCGTCCACCGTTTGCGCTCTCCGTCAGGAAGGCCGCATAGCCGTTCGCCTTAAGCTCGTGAACCAGCCGCTCGGCGTTGGCGCGGCTTGCGAAGCTGCCAAGCTGAATCATCCAGCCGCTGACCGGCGCGGGCTCCGGGACCGCCGCAGGCTTAGGGTGGCTCGCCGCGGCGGCAGCATCCGCCTGGGGCGCTGCCGCCTGCGGTGGCGCTTTCGCATGCTCGCTTGCCTGTGGCGGCGCTGGCAGCGGCTGCGACGTGCTCGCCGCGGCCGCGGTGGGCGCTGCCAGCACAGCGGCGGGCGAGCTGGCCGCGGCAGTCGCCGCCGCCGTGCGGTGCGCGCCTGAGTCATCACCGAGCTCGACCGTGTAGGAGCGCAACGGCGCGCCCTCCGAAGGACTTGCCGCGATGCTCGGAAGTTTAGGTCCGGGTCCGGATAGCAGCGCCGGCACGAGCAGCACCACGAGCGCCACCAAAATAACGGCGCCCGTGAGTCTGTCTTTAGCCTGAATGTCCACGATGGGGATCGATGATACGAGAATCAAGCGTGCGGACGGGCCATAACAGGAGCGCGTATGCGCATCCGCAGCGCCAAGAAAATCAGTATAGCCGAAGCCATTGCAGCGCCAATCCAACTGCCGGAAAAGAACCAAACACCAGCACCCGATCCGCCGGGCGCGCTTGCTCACGGGCACGCTCGCAGCCCTGTGCAACCGAATCGGACTCCTGCGCGTGGGCTTTGATCGCAGGCGCAAGACGCAGTCCCAACTCCGACGCCGTTTGTCCGCGCGCTCCGGGCAGCGTGCATAAGATCCAATGATCGATTTGTCGTGCGAGCACCCGACCGATGGCGGAAACATCCTTGTCGCGCAGAATGCCGGCGACCGCGAGCGTGCGCCCGCTGCAGGGCCGTTCGGCAAGATGGCGCGCGAGCACCTCGGCTGCGGGTTCGTTGTGCGCTACATCGAGGATCCATTCCACCTCTCCTGGAACGATTTGAAATCGTCCGGCGAGACTGACCGTGCGCAGCGCCGTGCTGATCACGGCATGATCGAGTCTCTTCGGCAGATTGAGCTCTTGCAGCGCCGCTATGGCGGTCGCCGCGTTTCGGTATTGGATGCTGCCGCAGAGCCCCGAGCGCGGCAGTGCCGTGTAGCTCTGCCGCATCCCCTGATAGCTCCAGCTGTCGCCGTCAATAACCCAGGAGAAATCGCGTTCCGCAACGAGCGCGCGTGCACCGCATGCCGCGAGCGCCGCGAACACCGCGGCCGGCATGTCAGGGGAGCCGAGCACCGCGGGGCGGCCGTGCCTGAATATGCCGGCCTTCTCGCGGCCGATGCTCGCAAGGTCGTCGCCCAACCAGTCGCGGTGGTCAAGGCCCACTGAACACAGCACCGACACCTCGGCGTCGATGAGGTTGGTCGCGTCAAGGCGCCCGCCGAGCCCGACTTCGAGCACTGCAGCGTCGACGCCGCGCGATGCAAAGATGAGCAGCGCAGCGAGCGTGTTGTACTCAAAGAACGTGAGGGTCGTCGCGCCGCGCGCCGCTTCAATGCGCTCAAAGGCTCGGGTGAGCTCCTCGTCCTGTACCGCGTCGCCGTCGATGCGGATGCGCTCGTTGTAGTGCACAAGATGCGGCGAGGTAAAAGCGCCCGCGCACACACCGAGCGCGCGCAGCAGTGCCGCAAGATGCGCAACCGTGGACCCCTTGCCGTTGGTCCCGCCGACAGTGATCACCGGATAAGCGACCGGCCGCAATGACAGAGCATCGGCGACCTTGCCGACGCGGCCGAGCCCCAGGTCGATGCTCTTCGCGTGCACGGATTCATGCAGCTCGAGCCATTCGGCAAGCGTGCGCACGCGAAGTCTTACTAAGCTGCGTCCGCGCCCTCGGCGACAACCGCCGCCGGCAGCTGCAATAGCAGACGCAACAGGGCCGCGATCTTCTCACGCATGTCGCGGCGATCCACAATCATGTCGAGAATGCCGTGCTCAAGCAGAAACTCGCTTCTCTGGAAGCCCTCGGGCAGCACCTCGCGCACCGTCTGCTGTATGACCCGCGGCCCGGCGAAGCCGATGAGGGCACGCGGTTCGGCGAGATTCAGATCCCCGAGCATTGCAAGGCTTGCGGACACGCCGCCGGTGGTCGGATCGGTCATGACCGAGATGAAAGGCAGATGCGCCATCGCAAGTCCTGCGAGCGCCGCGCTCGTCTTGGTCATTTGCAGGAGCGAGTACAGCGCTTCCTGCATGCGCGCACCGCCGCTGGAAGAGAAGCATACGAGCGGCTGGCGTTGCTCGATTCCAAAATCGA
>DAITPA010000088.1:0-5302 GCA_036833805.1 Steroidobacteraceae bacterium
GTGCAACAGGTGCGCGAGAGCAAGTACATCATGCTGCATGCGCCGCGCGCGGCGCTCGCTGACATCCGCAGGCTGCTCCCCGGAAGCGAGTCGCCGACGATCATTCCGCTCGAAGGTTTTCCCGACCGAGTCGCCGTCCACGCCGTGTGTCGCGAAAACGTGTTCTGGGAAACGCTCGAGAGCCTGAAGAAAGCCGGCGCGAGCGCACTCCTGGTGCTGCCGGTCGAGAAGATGCTGGCCTGACGCGCATGCGTATTCTCGAGTGGCAAAGCCTTGATGCAGGCGCGCGCCGTGCCGCCCTCGCGCGCCCCACGCAAGCGGCGAGCATCGAGGTATGCCAACAGGTACAGGAGATCATCGCGCGCGTGCGCCGTGATGGCGACGCCGCCGTCCGACAGCTGACGGCGCAATTTGATCGAGTGGATTTGGATGCCTTTGCCGTCACCAGCGCCGAGCTTGCAGCCGCGCGGCGTGCGCTGACGAGCGAGCAGCACGCGGCGCTTGAGCGGGCCATCGATAACGTACACGCGTTCCATGCCGCGCAGCGCGTAGCACCGCTTGCCCTTGAGACGATGCCGGGCGTGCGCTGTGAACGCGTCATTCGGCCCATCGCGGCGGTCGGTCTGTATGCACCGGCAGGCTCAGCACCGCTACCGTCAACGGTCGTCATGTTAGCGGTGCCGGCGCGAATTGCCGGCTGTCCGACGCGGGTACTGTGCACGCCACCGGACCGACAAGGCGGCGCGCACAGCGCCATTCTGGTTGCGGCTGAGCTCTGCGGCGTGCGCGAGGTCTTCAAGGTCGGCGGCGCGCAGGCCATTGCAGCGCTGGCCTATGGAACCGCAACGATTCCGAAGGTCGACAAGATCTTTGGCCCGGGAAACGTGTGGGTGACCGCGGCAAAACAGGCCGTGGCGCGCAACGTCGAAGGCGCGGCGTGCGATTTACCGGCGGGCCCTTCTGAGGTGCTGATCATCGCGGACGATTCGGCGCGGCCGGAAATTGTCGCCGCCGATCTTCTCGCCCAGGCCGAGCATGACCCGGAGGCGCAAGCGATCCTCGTCACAGCATCCGCGGACCTTGCGACCGCAGTGGTGAGCGCCATCGAGTCGCAGTGGCGCGGGTTATCGCGGCGCTCGATCCTGGAGAAGTCACTGACGGCGAGCCGCTGCATCCTGGTTGCCGACCTGCCAACCGCGCTGGCGGTTGCGAACGACTATGCGCCGGAGCATTTGATCCTGGCTGTACGCGAGCCACGGCGCTGGCTTGCGGCGGTACAGAACGCCGGCTCCGTGTTCCTCGGCGAGTGGTCGCCGGAGGCGCTCGGTGATTACTGCTCCGGAACCAACCATGTGCTCCCGACCTACGGTTATGCGCGTGCCTACAGCGGCCTCTCGGTGCTCGACTTCGTCAAGCGCGTGACCGTCCAGGAGATCTCCGCCGCGGGTCTGCGCGTGCTTGGGCCAACCGCAGTGACGCTTGCCGCGCTCGAGGGCCTGGATGCGCACGCCGACTCAGTGACGCGTCGCCTGCACTTGCTGAGCTGTTCCTCGGCCGCGGGCGTCGGTGTGGCCTCGTGAGCTGGGTCGAGCGACTTGCGCGGCCGGAAATCGTGGCGCTCGCACCCTACCAACATGCAGCCTGGCTGCCGCAGCTTGAGCGGATGCACGCCAATGAGTTGCCATGGCGTCAACCGCGGGATGCCACGCGCGCGGGACTCAATCGCTATCCGGAGCCACAGCCGCGCGAGCTCGTTGCGCGAATGGCCGAGATCTATGACGTCGCGCCCGAGTGTCTCCTCGCAACCCGCGGCAGTGACGAGGCGATTGATCTGCTCGTGCGCGCGTTCTGTCGCGCCGGTGAAGACGCCATCCTCGTCTGTACGCCAACTTTTGGCATGTACACGCTGGCCGCGAACATTCAAGGCGCGCGCGTGATCGATGTGCCGTTGCGCGCCGCGGACGGTTTCGCGCTCGATGAGGAAGCGCTCCTCGCGCGCTGCACAGACCGTGTGAAGCTTGTCTTTCTGTGCTCGCCCAACAATCCCACTGGCAATCTTCTGTGTGCCGAGAGCGTACTGCGCATCGCCGCACAGCTCGAAGATCGCGCGCTGCTGGTCGTTGACGAGGCTTATATCGAGTTCGCGAGCGCGCCAAGCCTTGCGCAGCGGGTGCGCGCGCTGCCGCAGCTTGCGCTGCTGCGCACGCTGTCAAAGGCGCACGCCCTGGCGGGCGCTCGCTGCGGCGCGCTCATTGCTGCGGCCGAGCTGATCGCGCTGCTGCGTAAAGTGATCTCGCCGTATGCAATCCCGCAATTGACCGCCGAGTATGTCCTCGACCTCCTCGCCCCTGCGCAGCTTGCGCTGTTGCCGCAACGCGTCGCGGCCATTCAAGGCGAGCGCGCGCGCTTGGCGCAGAATCTGCAAAGTTGTCGCGCCGTGGCGCGCGTGTGGCCGAGCGCCGCAAATTTTCTGTTAGTCGATTTCATAAACGCCGAAAGCGCCGCAGATGCGCTTGCCCTGTCTTGCGCGGCCGGGCTTCTCATACGCGACGTGCGCCGGCAGCCGGGTCTCGCACGCGCGCTGCGCATTTCAATCGGCACGTCTGCGCAGAACGATCGGCTGCTCGAGGCATTGCGATGAGCGGCGCGCGGGTGGTTTTTGTTGATCGCGACGGCACACTCATCGAAGAGCCCACCGATGAGCAAGTCGATACACTTGAGAAGCTGCGCTTCATGCCCGGTGTGTTTGCCGCGCTCAGCGAGCTGCAGCGCGGCGGATTCCGGCTCGTCATGGTGACGAACCAGGACGGGCTCGGTACGGCAAGCTATCCACGCGCTGCCTACGATACCGTGCAGCAATTCATGATGGACGCATTTGCCTCGCAAGGCGTGCGGTTTGATGCCGTGTTCGTCTGCCCGCATCGGCCGGCGGATGCCTGTGCCTGCCGCAAGCCGGCGCACGGTCTCGTTGCGGCGTACCTTAAGGAGCATGCAATCGATATGGCTGCGAGCGCGATGATCGGGGATCGCGACACGGACCTGCAATTCGCACACAACATTGGCGTGCGCGGCTGCAAGGTGCTGCGTTACGGCGCGCCGACGGAGAAGTGGCCGGCGATCGTGCAGGATCTGTGCGCGCGCCGTGCGCGGGTGGAGCGCAGCACACAAGAGACGCGTATTGAGGCCGACTTGAATCTCGATGCCGGCACGCCGCTGCGCGTCGTGACCGGCATCGGATTTTTCGACCACATGCTTGAACAGCTCGCCAAGCACGGCGGCTTTTCCCTGCAGCTGCAGTGCCGCGGCGATCTGCACATCGATGAGCACCATACGGTTGAAGACTGCGCGCTCGCGCTCGGAGCGGCGCTGCGCCAGGCACTGGGGTCGAAGCACGGTATCGCGCGCTACGGCTTCGTTGTGCCGATGGACGAAGCTCGCGCGCAGGTCGCCGTGGATCTTGGCGGCCGCGCCTACTCTGAGTTCGTTGCACGCTTCGATCGCGAGCAGGTCGGCGGCCTGCCGACGGAGCTCGTACCGCATTTTTTTCGCTCGCTCGCCGAATCCCTCGGCGCCGCCATTCATGTGAGCGTGACCGGCGAGAATTCGCACCACATGATCGAGGCGTGTTTCAAGGCCGTGGGACGTGCGCTGCGTCAGGCCTTGCGCCGCGAGGGTGACGAGCTGCCGAGCACCAAAGGGGTTCTGTAACAGCATGCAGGAGGTGTGCATTATTGACAGCGGCGGTGCGAACCTCGCATCGCTCCAGTTTGCCCTCGAGCGCCTCGGCGCGCGCGCCCGCGTTAGCAGCGATGCCGCCGAAGTTGCCGACGCTGCGCGAGTGATCCTGCCGGGCGTGGGTTCGGCGGTGCACGCCATGCAGCGCCTGCAGGCCTGCGGGCTGACGGCGGTGCTGCCGGCCCTAACCTGTCCGGTGCTGGGCATTTGCCTTGGGATGCAGCTGCTGTTTGACAGTTCCGATGAAGGCCCGACGCCCTGCCTGGGAGTTCTTGCTGGTGCAGTGCGCCGTCTGCGCGCTGCGCACGGCCGGCCCGTTCCGCACATGGGCTGGAACCAGCTCGCAGCGCTGCACGAGGATCCGTTGCTCGCCGGCGTGCGCTGCGGAGACTACGTCTATTTCGTGCACAGTTTCGCGGTGGCGGTGGGCGCGGCGACGCTGGCAAGCACCGGCTACGGTGCGCCACTCACTGCGGTTGCCCGGCGCGGCAACTTCTGGGGCACGCAATTTCACCCTGAGCGCTCGGCCAGCGTCGGCGCGCGCATCCTCGAAAATTTCCTCAAGGTCAACTGATGCTGCTCATGCCGGCGATCGATCTGCGCGCCGGCCGCTGCGTGCGCCTGCGGCAGGGGGATTTCAGCGCCGAGACGCGTTACGAAAATGATCCCGAGGAGCTGCTGCGCCGCTATCAGGCATGGGGTGCACCCTGGCTGCACGTCGTCGATCTCGACGCGGCGAGGGATCGAACACTTGCCAATCAAGCGCTCGTGCTCGCCCTCGCCCGCGAGCACGCCATCAAGCTGCAGGTCGGCGGCGGCGTGCGCTCCGCGCGGCTCATCGAAGAGTTGCTGGCCGCGGGGGTCGAACGTGTGGTCGTCGGCAGCGCCGCGGTCGAAGCGCCGCGGGCCGTGAGCGCTTGGCTTAAGCGCTTCGGCAATGAGCGTATATGCCTTGCATTTGACGTGCTCTTGGATGCGGACGGCACGCCGCGCGTGCGCACCCGAGGCTGGACGCACGGCAGCGGGCTTGACTTGTGGGCTGCGGTTGCGCCCTTTATCGCTTGCGGGTTGAAGCATGTGTTGTGCACGGACATTGAACGTGACGGGACGCTCGCAGGTCCGAACCTCGCCTTGTACTCGCAGGCGATGCGCCGTTGGCCCGGGCTTGCATGGCAGGCCTCAGGAGGCGTACGTGACGGCGCCGACTTGGTGGCGCTCGCCGCCACCGGCGTCGCCGCCGCCGTCAGCGGCACCGCGTTGCTCGACGAGCGCATCAAACTTGAGGAGCTGCAATTATTCTTGCCAAGCGCATCATTGCCTGTCTCGACGTCCGCAACGGCGCCGTAGTCAAAGGTGTCCGCTTTCGCGACCACAAAGTCGTGGGCGACATCCTCACGCTTGCAGGTCGCTATCGCGACGAGGGTGCCGATGAACTCGTGTTCTACGACATTACGGCAAGCCCCGAAGGGCGCTGCGTGGATCGCGACTGGGTGCGGCAAGTGGCGCGCGTGCTTGACATCCCCTTCTGCGTCGCGGGCGGGATTCGCTGCGTCGGCGACGCCGAGAT
>DAITPA010000089.1:0-5216 GCA_036833805.1 Steroidobacteraceae bacterium
ATGTAATTCTGAATCCGTTTGACCACCGCTCGGTGAAGTGGGACTTGTTCGGCGAAATTACCAGTACCTATGACGTCGAGCAGCTCGCGCGGGCCCTTATTCCCGACGACGGCAGTTCGGATCGCGCTTGGCGCGGCTACGCGCGCACATTCTTTAGGGCAGTGACACGACAGGCACACGCCGCTGGAATCACGGATGTGGGTGAACTCTATCGGCTGCTGGTCGTGGCCAGCACGAGTGAACTGCGCACGCTCGTGGCCGGCACCCCGGCGCAACCTTTTCTCGAAGAACATAACGGGCGCATGTTCGACTCCATCCGTTCCGTCACGAGTTCCGCGGTGGGCGCGCTCGAGTACGTTGCCGCGCAGCAGGCACAGACCCGATCCTTCTCGGTGCGCGAGTGGGTGCGGCAGGCGAATCCTGCGTCAGGAACAAGCACCGCGGGCGGGGTGCTCTTTATTCCCTATCAGGCCGGACAGATCGCGGCTCTGCGCTCGCCGATCTCCGCATGGATGCGTTTGGCGATCTTCGAGGCGATGAACCGCGAGGAAGGGGATCAGCGCTTGTGGTTCGTTGTTGACGAGCTTGACGCGCTGGGCCAGATCGATGGTCTGAAGGACGCACTCGCACGGCTGCGCAAATTCGGCGGGCGTTGCGCCCTAGGCTTTCAGTCGATCGCGCAGGTCTCGAGCACCTACGGCGAAGGGGATGCGCACACGATCGTCGAGAACTGCGGCAACACGCTGATCCTGCGCTGTTCGGCGAGTGAAGGTGGAGGCACGTCGCGATTCGCCTCGCGTCTCATCGGCGAGCGCGAGGTCCTGCGCACGACCGAATCGCGAAGCCGGCGGCCGACCGAGTGGTTGGCATCGACGACACGTAGTGAACACTTTAGCACCGAGGCTGCTTTGCTGCCGTCGGAGATCGAGCAGCTTCCGGACCTCGCAGGATTTCTCAAGGTTGCCTCACGACCCGAATGGCTGCGGGTCACGCTCACTCACGCCGCAGCTCACGCCGCCGCACCGGGCACGGCGGACGTGCGCGCTGAGGCTAAACGAAAGTGGACGCACGGGCGTGCAGATCAGCACGGACTGCGTAGCTGCGGACGCGTTCCCGAAGCCACGGACGAGTCGGGCCGTGCGACGCCATTCGGACCCGGTGGCTCACGCAGCGTGTGATTGTGGGGAAATAAGTGAACGAGGAAACCATGAAATGCGGACTCCTGATGGAGGCCGCTCAGACGCATCAGAGTCTCGTTGAGGCTGCGCTTGGAACATTGAAACTGCACACTGAGACGCTTGACAGCGTCGTGCGTGAGGAGATCCGCCGCACTCTGGTCGATGAGCTGCAGGCGCTCACCGCCGAAAGCAATGGGGCGACCCAGGCGTTACGCGCGTTACGGCGCGCCGCAAATATACGCGCGGCGCTGTGGAGCGTCGGCATCGCAGCGCTGTGTTGCGCGATGACGAGCGCCATTATCATCGCTGCCGCGCGTTGGCTGCTGCCGTCACGTGCCGAAATCGCGGCACTGCGGGAGCGGCACGACCAGCTGATTTTAGCCATCGCGCGCCTCGAAGAGCGCGGCGGCCGCATTGATCTGCGGCGCTGTGGCGATGCAGGCCGCTTTTGCGTACGGGTGGACCGCAAGGCGCCGGTATTCGGGCAGGGCGCCGACTATTTCATCATAGCCGGCTATTGAGTCCATGGGTTCGGCGGCACTTATGCTTGCGTTCGGCCTCGTGCTTATTATCGGCGGCCGGCTTATCGCATCGCGCGCTGGACCGTCCGATGCACATAAGCGCGGAACGCGGCTCATACTGAGTAAACGCGCGCGGGCCGCAGCGGTTCTACGGCGGCCGCGTTCCGATGTTGCGGCATTGACGCTCGCCGGGGTTGCCGTCGCTGCGCTCGACGAGACCAAGCATTTCAAGCTCATTGGCACGACGGGCACAGGAAAATCCACCGCGATCTGCGAACTCCTGCATGGCGCGCTCGAACGCGGCGATCGCGCAGTTGTTACGGATCCTGATAGTGGGTATCTCGGGCGCTTCTACAATCGCTACCGGGGAGATGTGATTCTCAATCCCTTTGAGCCTGATTCGGTTAAGTGGGATCTGTTCGCGGAGATCCGCCATCCGTACGACGTCGAACAGCTCGCAAGTGGCCTCATTCCGTCCACCGAAGACGCCTCAGGCCGCGAGTGGCGCGGCTATGCGCGCACTTTTTTGACCGCAGTCGTGCGCCGCTGTCGTCAGGCGGGCCGCTGCCACTCGCGCGAGCTATGGCGACTGCTCACTATTGCTAGCAGCGATGAGCTGCGCGTGATTGTCGCCGGCACGCCCGCCCAGCCCTTTCTCGAGCCCGACAACGCCCGCATGTTCGGCTCAATTCGATCGGTTGCGACTTCTGCCATCGCCGCGCTGGAATTCATTCAGGCGCAGCGCGCGTCGGCTTTTTCGGTACGGGAGTGGGTCACTGCGGGTCGCGGCGTACTCTTCATTCCCTATCAGGCACGGCAGCTCGCCGCGCTGCGATCAATGATTGCTACCTGGGCGAGGCTTGCGATATTTGAGGCCATGAGTCGTCCCGAGGGTGATCAGCATCTTTGGTTCGTGGTCGATGAACTGGACGCACTTGGGGCGATTGATGGGCTAAAGGATGCACTCGCTCGGCTGCGCAAGTTTGGCGGCCGTTGTGTGCTCGGCTTTCAGTCAATTGCGCAGGTCTCGAGCACTTATGGTGCCGGCGATGCGCAGACGATCGTGGAGAACTGTGGTAATACGCTCATTCTGCGGTGCGCGGGCAGCGAGGGCGGGGGGACATCGCAATTTGCCTCGCGTTTGATTGGCGAGCGTGAAATCGTGCGACGCCAGATCACCCGCGGCCGTGACCGCGAAGGGTTTGGCGGAGCACGTGGCTCTCGCCGTTCGACCCAAGTGAGTGAGCAGCATGTCACCGAAGCCGCCTTGATGCCGTCCGAGCTTGAGCAATTGCCGGATCTCACGGGGTACTTGAAGACCGCTTCAGCGCAAGCCTGGAAAATGGTGTCGATCAGGCGCTAGCCGGGTGCCGACTACGCAGCAGTCAACCCGCATGGCTATCTATTACTTAAACGTTAAGACCATCGGACGCAGCGCCGGCGGCAAGTCCACGTCCGCCGCCGCATACCGCGCCGGCGAGCGTATTCGCGACGAGCGCACGGGTCAGATCTTTGATCATGCACATCGCACGGACGTGATGCACAAGCAAATCGTGGTGCCGTCCAAGCTTGCCGCACGTGACATGAGCTGGGTGCATGATCGATCTGCGCTATGGAATGCTGCGGAACTTGCCGAGCGGCGCGGCAACGCACGCGTCGCCCGTGAGTATCTCGTGGCGCTGCCGCATGAACTGACGCCCGCGCAGCGGCTGGGATTGGTGCAGCGCTTCTCTCAGGAGCTTGCCGATCAGCATGGGTTTGCCGTGGATTTTGCGATCCATGCGCCGCGCCATCACAACGATCCGCGCAGCTATCATGCGCACTTGCTTACGACCACGCGCGAGCTGCTGCCGACGGGTCTGGGTGCCAAGACCGCTTTGGACCTCCGTGATTCAGAGCGGCGTGCACGGGGGCTCGGATCGTGGTTAAACGAGCTTCTTACGGTGCGGGCACGCTGGGCGACAATTACGAACGAGGCGTTGCTGATGGCGAACGTGCACGCACGAATTGACCATCGAAGCCTTGACGCTCAGGGCATCGACCGCGAGCCCGTCCCGCATATCCCGGTGGGAGCGCGCCACACCGAGGCGCGTGGGAAGCGCAGCGAGATCGCCGAGAAGATCCGTGCAGCGTACCGCGTACGTGTGCAGGCACGCTTAGCGCGCACCGCCGACCGTGCGCCCGCCGCGCACAGTGCGAGCAATCTCGAGGAAATCCGCCGTGAAGCTCAGCAAAGCTGGCTACGGCTACGCCAAACGAAGCTCGAGAAGCTACCGGCGCAACCGTCGGGCCTCGCGCAGGATCAAGCGCGCACCGATGCGCTCAAGGAGTCAGATGTCAGACACAAGGGACGCGATGATGACCTGGCAATGTAGTGGCGGAATTGCGTGCAGCGTAGCATCCCGCCGCGAAGCACGGGATTGCAAGGAGTGGCGGCGTGCCCAACCGCGTCAATAACAGATCACAAAGCTATTTCATCGCTTGCGCGTTGCAGCGGTGTGAATGCTGCGACAAGTTGACTCCGGTAGTCGGATTGGTTCTACCATCCGGCCACGAGACGCTGCAAATCGATCCAGATTCGGTGTCAGACGCGCTCGCAACAGACATCTGGGAAGCCGCCGACGGCGGCGCCATCCTCTTCGATATAGAGTATCTCCCCGACACCGTCCAGAATCGCCTGCGTCAATTCTCGCAGCACTACCGCATGGCGGTCAGTGAGGCGACGGGGAGTGCGAATTGGATGAATCACTGCTCATTCTGCGGTGCGCAGCAGGCGGATTTCGATGTGTACTGCGAACCCGAAGGCGCCTTTATGCCGATTTCAGCGGAAGCGGCAAAGAATATTTCGCTGCATGAAGTGCGGGAGTCGTTCGCGGCCCAAGCAGCCGGCTACGCATACGCACCAGAGTTCCTCGAACACGCGCAGCAAGTCGCGTATGTTGGCTAAGGCACGACGGCAAGAACTGGAAGACCGCGAATACGTCATGTGGGTAGCGTATGTTGCCGCTCGGTCCGGGCGGCTGTCTGCTTATGGTTGATATGCGTCGGCGCGTCTTCGCGCCGAGCTCCTGCGCCTGCCAGAGATGAACTTGCCGCGCAGATCTGGCAAGATCCACTGAATTGAAAGCACGCGCCAAGACGGCCGCTAACGCCTCGCCAATTCTACCCCGCTGGAGCATCGGCGCCCCTGCCGTGGCGGTCGCTGTGCTCGCGCTTGCGTGGGCGATGCTACCGACGCTCTGGCTCGTCCTCATCGTCGCCTAGGAATTGATAGGCGCCGTTGTGGCAGCCCTCCGTCATGCTAAGGTGCTCGCGCATCGCGCCGGTGAGCCATTTGGCTCGCTCGTCCTTGCAGTTGCAGTCACCGTGATTGAAGTGGCGCTGGTCGTGTCGATGATGCTGTCAGGCAGCCCATCGGCTGCCGAGCTTGCACGCGACACTGTGTTCGCCGCGGTCATGATCGTTTGCAACGGTGTCGTCGGTCTATGCCTCTTGGTCGGCGGACTGCGGCATCACA
>DAITPA010000090.1:0-5053 GCA_036833805.1 Steroidobacteraceae bacterium
ATGGTCCACAACAGTCCTGAGACGACGACCGGCGGCAAGGCGTTGAAGTTCTATTCGTCGGTGCGCCTGGACATCCGCCGCATCGGCTCACTTAAGAACGGCGAGGAAGTCGTCGGCAACATGACGCGCGTCAAGGTGGTGAAGAACAAGATTGCGCCGCCGTTTCGCGAAGCGGAGTTCGAGATCATGTACGGCGTTGGCATCTCCCGCGAGGGCGAGATCATTGAGCTCGGCAGCTCTCAGGGCATCATCGAGAAGTCCGGCTCCTGGTACAGCTACAAGGGCGAGCGCATTGGCCAGGGCAAGGACAACGTGCGCACTTTCTTGCAGCAGAACAAGGCCATGGCGCGTGAAATCGAGGACCAGATCCGCGTCAAGCTGCTGCCCGTGAAACAGACGCGCCATGGCGAACCGGTGGCGGTGGCGGATAGCGCCTGAGAGATAGCCGCTCGGCGGTCCAGGCGCTCTGACGGATGCGCCGCCCGGCCAGAAAGAGGCTCGACGCTCGTAAGGCCGCCGACCCGCGCGCGGTGCGCGAGGCGGCGTTCGCGCAGCTGGCGCGGCGCGATTTTGCAAGCGGCGAGCTTATACGCAAACTCGCCTCGCAAGGCTACGACCCGGCGGTAAGCGCTGCGACGGTTGCCGAGCTCACCTCCGAGCGCTACATCGACGACGCGCGTTTCAGCGAGAACTACGTTGCGTATCATGCCCATCGCGGTGAGGGACCGATACGTATCGAGGCGCGCCTCAAGGCCTGCGGACTGTCTGCCGAGCTCATCGACACAGCTCTTGCTACGGTGGCCGACTGGCGGCTGCGTGCGCAGGCAGTGCGCGTTCGCAAGTTCGGGCTTGAGCCCCCGGAGACTTGGCCCGAAAAAGCCCGCCAAGCGCGCTTTTTGCAGTACCGGGGCTTTTCATCGGATCATATCCGCGCCGCACTCGGCACTGACTTCAATTTGGACGACTGATACTTGAGCACACCGCGATTCATGAGCGCAGCGGATGTCCGCCGCGCCTTCCTCGATTATTTCCGCGAGCACGGCCACACCGTCGTGCCCTCGAGCCCGCTCGTGCCGGCCAATGATCCGACGCTGTTGTTCACGAACGCCGGCATGGTGCAGTTCAAGGATGTGTTCACGGGCAAGGATAAGCGCGCCTACGTGCGCGCGACCTCGAGCCAGCGCTGCGTACGCGCCGGCGGCAAGCACAACGATCTTGAAAACGTCGGCTACACCGCCCGCCATCACACGTTCTTCGAGATGCTCGGCAACTTCTCGTTCGGCGACTACTTCAAGCGCGACGCGATCAAGTTTGCCTGGGAGTTCGTGACCGGCGCGAAGTGGCTCGGAATCGATCCTGGCCGCCTCATGGTCAGCGTCTATCAAACCGATGATGAGGCGTTCGAGGTTTGGAACAAGGTGATTGGCGTACCCGCCGAGCGCATCGTTCGCATTGGCGACAACGCCGACGGCGGGTCAGACAACTTCTGGCAAATGGGTGATACCGGTCCGTGCGGCCCCTGCACGGAGATTTTCTACGATCACGGCGCCGATGTGCCGGGCGGTCCGCCCGGCTCGGCGAACGCGGAGGGCGATCGCTGGATCGAGATCTGGAACCTCGTATTCATGCAATTCGAGCGCGGCGCCGACGGCAAGCTCGCGCCGCTGCCAAAACCTTCGGTCGACACCGGCATGGGATTGGAGCGCACGGCGGCCGTGATGCAAGGCGTGCACTCGAATTACGACATCGACCTATTCAAGAACATCATCAGCGCCGCCGCTGCTCTCGCCGGCACGAGCGACTTCGCATCCGGTTCGCTGCGCGTCATCGCCGATCACATCCGCGCCTGCACATTTCTGATTGTTGACGGTGTGTTGCCGGCGAACGAAGGCCGCGGCTATGTGCTGCGGCGGATCATCCGCCGCGCCATCCGCCACGGCTACAAGCTCGGCATCGATGCGCCGTTCTTCTACAAGCTCGTGGCAGCGCTGGTGAAGGAAATGGGTTCCGCGTATCCCGAGCTCGTGCGCGCACGTGCGCACGCGGAGCGCGTTCTTAAGCAGGAGGAAGAGCGCTTCGCCGAGACGCTCGCAAGCGGCATGGCGCTGCTCGATGAGGCGATCGCGAAGCTTCAAGGCAACGTCATCGGCGGTGCAATCGTCTTCAAGCTGTACGACACGTTTGGCTTTCCGGCCGATCTCACTGCCGACATCGCGCGCGAGCGCGGACTCGCCGTCGATCAGGCGGGTTTTGAATTACTGATGCAAGAGCAGCGTGAGCGCGCGCGCGCCGCGAGCAAGTTCAGCGTTGAACTCGCCGCCGGCACGAGCGTGAATGAACGTACGCTTTTTCAGGGCTACGAGGGCCTCAATGCCGAAGGACAGGTCGTCGTGATTCTGAAAGACGGCGCGCCCGTCAAAGCTCTGAAGCCGGGCGAGGTGGGCGAGGTGATTCTCGACCGCACGCCTTTCTATGCCGAGGCCGGTGGCCAGGTTGGGGACGCAGGCGAACTCTCAGCAGCAGGCGTGCGCTTTGTGGTCGCGGACACGCAGAAGCGCGGCGTTGCGCATTCGCACCTCGGCAAGTCGCTCGCTGGACGCATTGCAATCGGCGACACGCTCACCGCACAGGTAAATGGCGCGCGCCGGCGCGCAACCGCGCTCAATCACACCGCGACCCATCTCTTGCACGCGGCGCTGCGCGAAGTACTGGGCACTCACGTGCAGCAGAAAGGTTCGCTCGTTGCCCCCGAGCGCCTGCGATTTGATTTTTCGCACTACCAGGCAGTGAAGCCCGAGGAACTGCGTGCGATCGAGCGGCGCGTCAACGCCGAGATCCGCCGCAACGTCGCGGCCGAAACCACCGTCATGGACTACGAGGCGGCGGTTGCGGGCGGCGCCATGGCGCTGTTTGGCGAAAAATACGACAAAGACGTGCGCGTGCTGCGCATCGGGGAATTCTCTATTGAGCTTTGTGGCGGCACGCACGTTGAGCGCGCCGGCGACATCGGCTTTTTCAAGATCGTGAGCGAAGGCGGAGTCGCATCCGGCGTGCGGCGCATTGAAGCCCTTACAGGCGAGGCGGCACTCGAGTACGTCGAACAGAACGACGAGATTCTGAAAGAAGTTGGCACTCTCGTGCGCGGCTCGCGCGACGACGTGCGTGACAAGGTTCGCGAAGCGCTCGAACGTGTGCGTCAGATGGAACGCGAAATCCGCACGCTGAAAGATCGGCTCGCTTCCGGTCCGGGCACCGATCTGGCGTCAGGCGCGGTTGACATCAATGGCGTGAAGGTGGTCGCGACAAAGGTCGAGGGTGCCGATGCGGCCGCGTTGCGGCATGTCGTCGACCAACTGAAAAGCCAGCTCAAGTCCGCCGTCATTGTGCTCGCAGCGGTTGAGAATCCGACAAAGGTGCTGCTCGTCGCCGGCGTCACCGCCGATCAAACCGCGCGCATTCCTGCCGGGGAACTCATCGCGACGCTTGCTGCGACGCTCGGAGGCCGCGGCGGCGGCCGCCCCGATTTTGCGCAGGCCGGGGGAAATAATCCCGCGGCGCTCGATGCGGCGCTCGCGCAAGTGCCCATATTCGTGCGTGCGAGGCTTGGCTAGCGGCTTCAGATGACTCAGGAAACAATTTCCTGTAACGTTACGTTCTCCCCGGAAGGTTGCGAATCAGGATCGTTCTGATTTGTCTCCAAGGTGGAATGACATAACGTAACGAGGATGCTTGCGGCTGATTCAATTCGGCTCGCCGCAAAGGCAGGGGGACAAAAAAATGCTGATTTTGACGAGGCGTGTCGGGGAAACAGTGATGATCGGTAACGACGTGACCGTTACCGTGCTCGGTGTGAAGGGCAATCAGGTGCGCGTCGGTATTAACGCGCCGAAGACGATTGCCGTGCACCGCGAGGAAATTTTCGAGCGCATCAAACGCGAGCAGGAGGGCGACGGCGGCAACGACGGCGAATCCGAATCGCCGACCGAATTCGCGGCTATTTAGCGTCCGCCCGTCCCCGCAAGAGCTCATACAGTCCGGTCGGGGGCGACGCCGTGCGCTGTGCAGCGGTGTTTTTCCGCCTTACGTTCCGCGAACCTCTTAAGTATCATGGCTGTCCTGCTCGCCGCCGGCTGGGTCGCGCATGATATAAGCGCCTGATCAAGCGGCAATTTTCAGTCGAGCGGAGAGATGGCCGAGCGGTCGAAGGCGCACCCCTGCTAAGGGTGTAAGGGTCAAAAGCCCTTCGAGGGTTCGAATCCCTCTCTCTCCGCCATAGTTTTCTCTTTTATTCTCGCAACTTAGGTTCGGTCTGGCGTGTCCTATTGCCAGCCTATTGCCAGATTCGGGGGATCGCAGGGGGTCCGTACCCGTTGCCTCAATGATTGATTGACTATGGAGCGCCAGCTTGGAGTTCCCCTCCATCGCCTGTTTGATTGCTGCGACACCCGCCTCGCCGGCGCCCTCTGTCCAAGCCGCATATGTGTCCAACATCGTTTGCACACTGTGGCCATGCTGCTTTGCCACCCACAGCGGATTCTTCCCGACCATCAAATTCCAGCTCACCGATGAGTGCCGAGCACTGTAAGGCTCGCGATAACGACCCTTGAGAGTGATAGCTAGGGTCCGCCGCCACCGTACGTACGGATATTGAAGGTTCCGGATCGGCTCGCCGTTCTCCTTAAAGAAAAGCTCCTCATGTTTGATCTTGCCCGCCAATTGCAACCGCGCCCTTAAGACGAGGTGACGCTTAAGCACCGCAAGGGCCCGCGGGCAAAGCTCGATAAGTCTGTCTGTACACGTCTTCGTACGGTCTTTGTCTCTTGACATCACACGGGCTTTGGTAATGTTGACCCTGCCTTGGCCGATGTCGCAGTCAGAGACCAAGAGCGCAATCTGTTCTGAAGGCCGCAACCCTGTGAAAAACCGAAACTCGTCGTAGTTGCCTTGCGCATCGCCCCAGTCGTTGTGAATCGCCGTAATCAGTAGTTCGGCTTCTTGAATAGTAAAGGGGTCGATAAGTGGCCGATCTTTCTTGGTGATACGTAAGCTCTTC
>DAITPA010000091.1:0-4918 GCA_036833805.1 Steroidobacteraceae bacterium
CCGCGACCCGGCGCGGATCGTCGCTGACGAGCTTCGAGAATCCGAACTGGCCGCTCGAGTGAAACACCGACAGCCGCGTGGCAATCACCCAGTGCCCCGGTCCGCCGCCGCGTGGATTGCTGCAGCAGTGGATACGCGCGATTCCCCGCGGATTCGATCGCGCCACAGCCGCACGCTGTGCAGGTCACGCATCTCGGCTGGCAATCGAGCGACCTGGGTTGCGGCCTCGTTCAATAGTGCAGCGCGCCGCGGCTTGTCGCTGAGCGCCTGGGCATAGAGCGCCGCGGCAAGCTCCAGGTGTTGCCATTGATCGTCGTGATTGCGCGCCGCAAGCTTACGGTGCAGTTTCACGACCGGCGTAATGACGGTGTTCGATTCGGCGAGGCGCCCCTGCCGAGCAAGCGCCATGGCAAGCCATGTCGATACTTCGGCTTGATCGCGCCGGTCGCCGTTGTTGCTCGTGGGCCAGCCATTACGCGCCTGCAACGCTTCGCGCAAGGTGCGCTCGGACGCTGCAAAGTCGCCAAGCATGTACTCCGCCTGACCTACGGTGTCACCAACAAAGAACAGCGACGCATTACGATAGAACTCCTGCGTCGGGCCGTGCGGAACCAATGGGATCATCTTCTTGATGCATTCGCGCCCGACTCGCCGGGCCGTTGCGGCGTCGGCAGTGACGAGCGCCGCCCCGGCCAGGGTCGAATTGAATAGGCATTCGCCGAAAGCCACAGTGGCACTGCCGGCGGGTTCGGTGCGACGCAGCGACGCTAAGTTCTTCGCAGACTTTGCTTCCGATGCGCGCGCGCCCTGCATATCACCCACATCTGCTTGCCTTGCTACATAAGCTACGCGGACAAACATGAGCCCCGTGACGAACGATGCGCCCGAGTTCTCCGCCCTGCTATAGATGTCGGTGGCCGAAGCATATAGCTCGAGGGATTCATGTGCGCGCCCCGCGAGCCAACTTGCGTCCCCGTGGAGGCGCAGATCGACCGCCGCATTGCTAACAGCGATCAGGTTGCCGGGGTCTAGCTTGGCAAGGCTGCGCGATGATTCCTCGGCGCGCTTTGCGAGGGCCATCGCATCCGCATCGCGCATCTCGTCGAGCGCAAGGCCGGTGAGGTTGGTTGCAATGAGGCTCTGCGCACGAAGTGCAAGCAGGTATCCCGGCCGCAGTTCGAGCACCTTCGCGGCAACGGCGCCGGCGTCCGCGCCGACACGCTGCGCTTCCGCGCTGCGCCCCAGTGTAACCAGCGCCTCAACCGCCCAACCGCCCGCCTCAGCGTACTGTGCCGCGGCATCGACATGGGTGAGATTCCGTGCGCCCAGAGCGTCAGCCTCGCGCATCGCACGTTGCAGCGTCGCCAGCCCATCCTCTGTCTTGAAAGCGCGCAGCTGCTCGTAGCCGAGGCGCTGCAACACTTCGAGGTTGGCGCGGCGCGCGGCAAGCGAAGCATGCGGTGCTGTGGCGACGGGCCTTAAGATGTCTGCCGCGCGCTGCGCTGTCGGCAGCGCCTCCGGACTCTGCTCATTGTTGAGGACCATTTCCTCAACCAAGGTACCCCTGGCGAGCGCGATCGTCGTACTTTCGGATGCGTCACCGGATTCGCGCAGCATCTGCAGCAGCTGCACTCCCTCAGTCGAGGCAGTGCGTGCCTCGGGCATGTTTCCCAAAGTGCGCATGGCTCTGGCGTATTGCACCATGGCAAGTGCACCGTTCCTCGTCGTGTCCCGGTCCTTCAACCCCGACGGCAGAGCCTTGAAGTAATCGAGCTGCCGCTTCGCAAGCTCTCCGACAAGGTCAATCCGGCCGAAACTTCCGAGCTCCTGTGCGAAATCATCGGTCAGATAACCCAGGAGCTGCTCCGCCTGACCACGCGCCTGGTTGGCTGCGATGCGCGTGTCTTCGGCCTGGCGCTCTGCGCGACGCGCGCGCTCAGTGCTTAAGTAGGCAACGGCTGCGGCGGCGAGCGCGCCGATAGCGAGCACCGTGCAGGCGATGGCGATCTTACGTGCGCGCACGAGGGAGCGGCGCGCAGAGAGCTCGCGCTCGCGCTGCTCGGCGAGCAGGCGCTCGGTGGCATCGCGCGCCTCGCGCTCCTTGCGCACATCGCGACTGCTGCGCACGACACTGCACAAAACATCATGCGTAAGCTCAACGCGGCGTACGTCAAGACGCTCCTCGATGCGCAGCAAGCGGCGGTTGACGAGAACCGCGAGCGCGTCGGGCGCTGCGCCTGCGGCTGCGAAGCTTGCGCGCATGCGCTCTTCGGCCACATTTTCCCGAAAGCCCGACGCCGTCACGAGTTCGTCTTCAATGATATGCCGCACCGCGGCCGGCTGGTCGGCAAGCGAGCGTTCATAGAAGTTAGTGAGAATGCTGGCGTGCGAGCCGGCGAGCAGATCAAGCGAAATCTCGCTGCGTCCCTGCGCGATGCGGGCGTCGTTCAATTCCCGGCAGATCAAACTCAGCAAGGAAGGTTCGACTTCGGCATTGGCGATCTCGGCGCCGCCCGCGACGAAGCGCACAATCGCGGCGGCAACCTCTTCGGATACGAGGTTCTTGCCTGGCCGCATGACAGCGGTCAACGCCTGCTTGCCCGTCATCGGCGCGAGCCGCAAGCGGTTTTGCGTGATGCTTGGCATTGCGCTCTTCAGGCCTTCGAGCGGCGCCAGATAATCCTCGCGCAGTGCAATGAGCACGCGGTAGTCACTGCGCGCGAAATCAAAGCGTTCCGCAGCCGCCTCGTCTTCATCGAGTTTCGCCTCGAGCTGCTGCGGCGGACGGTTCTCGACGAGATCAGCCAGATCCTCAATGAAGCGCGCCGCGCGCGCGCGCCCGAAGTCATCGGTCTGCGCAAGTGTGAAGATTTCCTCGAACTGATCGAATATCAGTAACGGAATCAGCATCGCCCCGAACTCGTCGTGCAGCACATCGTCGCGATGATGCAGGAACTCCCACAGCGACTCGCCCGCGACTGCTACGCCGACCTGGGTCCACTCGCCGGAGCGGCGCGCGGTGCGGGCGATCGCTTGTTTAATTTGCTCGGCGGGTTCGGGGGCCTCGCGCGCGTAGTCGATCCGCACATAAATGGGGCAGTAGCCTTGTGACCGCAGGCGCGGCACGAGCCCGGCACGCAGAATCGAAGTTTTGCCGAGGCCTGACTGGCCGAAGAGCACCGTCAGGAGCTTGCGCTGCACGCGTCGCGCAAGTTCTGCAACCTCTTCTTCTCGACCGTAGAAGTATTGCCGCGTCTCTTCCGTGAACGAGGCAAGACCCAGCCACGGATTTTTCTCATCGACGCTCGGCGCATCGACGCTACGGGCAGTGGCACCCTCGGGCAGGGCGTTCATAGTTGACGCGCCCGCATGAAATCAGTGAGGCGCTGCGCGAAGTCCGCCGGCACTTCACCGCTCGGGAGTTGCGTGAAATGCAGCGCCTTGAACTTATCCGGCACCAGCGCATCGGCGGCCGTCGTGGCATCAATACTTACAGGTAGGATGAAGAGGGCGCCGTCCGCCATGTTGCGCACGCGGTCGATCGCATAGCTCCACTCGCGCCGAAAGTAGGCCTCAAGTCGCCGCTGCGTGGTGGCCGAGACCACCGGAATAAAGTACGAGCAACGCGCAATGTTGCGCTGAATTTTACGATCGTAGTCATCGCCGCTTTCGAGGCGATCGAAGTCGAACCAGGTCGTGATCCCGGCCGCCTCGAGTCCGGCCTTGATGAGCTGCACAGCGGCCAAGTCCTCGCGCGCGTAACTGATGAATACGGCGTTGTCCGGCATTTCCCGAGCCGGTGGCAAAAAGCGGGCGGCGGCGGCGCCGTGCGCAGCAGCAGCGGCAGGTTTGCGGCGTGCTTGCCAGCGTTCGTGCAGCTCCGCAACGAACCGTTCGGCACCGACGTAGATGCGTGTGCGCACGCTCACCTGCTGCAGAAAACCCATAAGCCGATCGTCCTCGCTCGAATGATCATCCGCGAGCACTTCGCCGACGTCGCGCGGATCCGACAGGCGCTGGCGCTTCGCCATGCGCAGGAACAGCCTCGCGAGCCAGTTCGTGAAATTGCTGCCGATGAAGAGTAGATGGCTGTGCTCGAGCTCGTGGAAGAGCTTCTCCGGAGCCAAATGTTCGCTCTGCAATGCACAGATGAACTCGAGCAGGTCTTCATCCGAAATGACATACGTCGGTGAAGCGGAGAGCCGCCCAAACAGGTGATAGACCACGGGCCGCTGCAACCGGTCGCGTTCGAATGGCAGGTCGACGACGCGGTTGGGCGAGTAGGAGAGCACCTCGGTCGAGGGCGCCCCGTCGAAGCGCTGCTGGTTGATTGCGGTTTCGAGAAGGGTATCGAAGGTAGTTGAGACGAACAGATCAAAGTCCGTGATCGCGGCCAAGCGCCGCAGCGCCTCGGGCGGCTCGAAGGTTGCATCCTTCAGGATGCTGCGCACGCGCACGTAGGCTTCTTCGCGCCGTCCGCGCGCGGCAAGAAACCAGCAGACGACGTCGTTCAGGGTATAGGGCTGCGGCAGCGCTGCGACATCAACGTTGAGCCGGACGGCGAGCTTATCGGCGAGCCAGTCATAAAGCAGACGCGGACCGCGCTCGGTCGAGACCTGCAGGAGCTCAGGTCCCACGATCGGAATGACACGGCGCTCTTCGATGAAACTCAAGAGGTCATCCCACGCATCATCGTCGAGAGTCGTCAGCGGCATCCGCATTGGTGCAGCGCTACTCATGCGCCGCACCCGCAGGCTGCTGGCGGCTCCGCAGGCGCGTCAACGTACTGACTACAACAAGGTCGGCAAACCACAGATTCGACGTGATCATCAGGTCTCTACAATTGAGTGCGAGGCTCACCAGAATTTCACTTCGGCACCGCGCCTTCAACATCTGCCGCGGTTAGCAATGATATGGT
>DAITPA010000092.1:0-4664 GCA_036833805.1 Steroidobacteraceae bacterium
CCGTGCGTTTGGTCGTGATTGGCGCTACCCGATTACCAACGGCTATCGGCGCTAGAGCTCACCAGAGTCGCCACCACGATCTTTTCTTCGGCGCATCCGCCGGCTGTTCGCCGCCCGGATAATTGAGCGCATAAACCTCGCGCGCCTGATCGGCAAGCGGCGTAAGACCCAAGCGGTCGTTGGCGTCGATGAGAATTTTCAGCGCCGTGCGCACCGCCGGCGCGCCGTCGAATTGTTCGATGGTCTGCTTGGCGCGCTGCGCGGCGGCGACGTAGGCGCCGCGCTTCACGTAGTAGCGCGCCACATTCACATCGTAGTCGGCGAGGCGATTGCGCAGGAATACCATGCGCTGGCGCGCATCGAAGGCATACTCGCTCTTCGGATATTGCTCCACCACGGTGCGGAAGGCGTCAAAAGATTTGCGCGCGTTACTGGGCGCGCGCTGGCTCAAGTCGGCATGAAAGGCGCGTTCGATGATGTTCGGCACGCGCTCGAAATCGACGAGGCCCTTCACGTACCATGCATAGTCGACGCGCGGGTGAGTGGGGTTCTCGCGCACGAACTGCTCGGCGGCGTCGAGCGCCGACTCGCGCTCGCCTTCCTTGTAGTAAACGAAGATCAGATCAAGCCGACCCTGGCGCGCCTGGTCCGTGAACGGAAAGCGCGCGGTGAGCGCCTCATAAGTCTTGATGGCGTTCTTGAAGTCGTAGGCGGTCAGCTGCTTATGGGCGGTCTTGTACAGAGCCTCGGGGTTTAGTTTCGCAAGCTTGTCCTCGCGGTGGCGATGAAACAGGCTGCAGCCGGATAGCATGGCGAGCGCCATGAAGGCGCCGAACCAGGCTCGCCATGGCCGTGATGTTGATAGCAAGAAGGACCTTTCATTGAATTCGGGTCGACGAATCCGCGGAAGTATAACGAATCCCTCGCCCGGGACTGGGACCGCAGCGGAGGCTTGCGAGTTCCGCAGCCATGCATTCGCGCTGCCGGCGGGACTTGCCGGCCTGCGCCTCGACCAGGCGCTCGCCAAAGTTCTGCCGCAGTATTCGCGCGCACGCCTGCAGGAGTGGATCCGTGCTGGCGCGGTCACGGTCGACGGGCGCCTGCCGCGCACCCGCGATGTCGTCAAGGGCGACGAAGCGGTGCAGATCCAGGCGCGGATCCGAGCCGTCGGGGCGGTTGCATCCGAGGTGATGGAGCTGGCAGTCGTGTGGAGCGATCCGCACCTGCTCGTCATCAACAAGCCCGCCGGGCTGGTGGTGCACCCCGGCGCCGGCAATGCGCGCCACACTTTGCAGAACGGCCTGCTCGCGTTCGACCCGCAGCTTGCGCGCGTGCCGCGTGCCGGACTCGTGCATCGACTCGACAAGGATACGAGCGGGCTTTTGGTGGTGGCGCGCACCCCGGAGGCGCACACCGCGCTCGTTGCCGAGCTTGCGGCGCGCCAGATCCATCGCAGCTACGTGGCACTTTGCACCGGTGTCATGACCGGCGGGGGTACGGTTGACCAGCCGATCGGTCGTCATAGGAGCCTGCGGACCCGTATGGCGGTGCGCGCGGATGGGCGCGCTGCCATCACCCATTTTCGCATCATGCGGCGTTTCCCGGCGCATACGCTGGTCAGCGTGGCGCTTGAGACCGGGCGCACCCATCAGATCCGCGTGCATCTTGCGCACCTCGGATTTCCGCTCGTCGGCGATCCTGTTTACGGCGGACGCCGCCGGCTGCCCCCCGGGGCGAGCGCGAAGCTCGTGCAGGAACTGACTCTGTTCAAGCGCCAGGCACTGCACGCCGCGCGTTTAGGCCTGACGCATCCCTTCACGCACGAGGAGCTCGCGTGGGAGGCTCCCATCCCCGCCGATCTGGTCTCGCTGCTCGCGGCGCTTGCCGCCCCGTAGCTGATGGCCGAATCACTCATCATTCCTGAGTGGCCGGTCCTTCCCGGGGTCCGGGCGGCTTTTACGCTGCGCACCGGTGGGGTCAGCCGGGCGCCTTTTGATTCGCTCAACGTCGGCCGGCACGTGGGGGATGACGCAGGGGCGGTCGAGGAGAATCGCCGGCGCATCGCGCATCTTCTTGAACTCCCCGCCGAGCCTGCCTGGCTCGAGCAGGTGCATGGGGTGCAGGTCGCGGATCTTGATTGCACGGCGAGCGCCCGGCGCGCCGACGCTGCGGTCACGCATGCCGCGGGACGCATCTGCGCGGTACAGGTGGCTGACTGTCTGCCGGTGCTCCTCGCGGCGAGGAATGGCGCGGCGGTCGCTGCCGCGCATTGCGGCTGGCGCGGGCTTGCAAGCGGTGTGCTTGAGGCTACCGTGCGCGCCCTCGGCGTCACGGCGGGCGAGCTTTGCGCGTGGCTCGGACCTGCGATCGGACCTGCCGCCTTCGAGGTCGGAGAGGAGGTGCGCGCGGCGTTCCTGGCGCAGGATGAGCGCGCAGCGCTCGCTTTTGCGGCAAATTCGCGCGGCCGCTGGCAATGCGACCTCTTTGCGCTCGCGCGGCAGCGCTTGGCGATCCTCGGGGTGCAGGGGGTGTTTGGCGGCGGGCTCTGTACGTACAGCGACCCGGTGCGGTTTTTCTCTTTCCGGCGCGACGCGTCTTGCGGGCGGATGGCGGCGCTCGTGTGGCTTACCGGTTCGGGCGGCGTTGGCAGCCGCTCTTGACCGTCGTGCTACGATAATTCGCGCACCCGCGCAAGCTAAGTAGTAGACCTTGACGGTACTGGGCTGGATCCTCGCCTTCACGACTCTGGGCGGCATTGCGAGTGCCGCGGTTGCGGGCGCCGTGCTCCTCTTGCCTGCTGCCGCCCGTGGCAAGTTCCTGCCGCACCTCGTGAGCTTCGCAACCGGTGCACTGCTCGGTGCCGCGCTCTTAGGACTTCTCCCCGAGGCGATTGAGCGCGCGGGCCCCGGGCGCGGCGCCGTGGTGGGTCTTGCAGTCACCGCGGGAATCCTCCTCTTCTTCATCCTGGAGAAGCTCATGTTGTGGCGCCATTCCCACGACGGCGAGCTGCACGATCACGACGCACTGCAGGCTTCCCGCGACCAGGCATCTGCCATGGTGGTGCTCTTGGGAGACGGGATGCACAACGCGCTCGACGGCGTGCTGATTGCCGCGGCCTTCATGACGAGCGTGGAGCTTGGGATGGTCACGGGGGTTGCCGTCATCGTGCACGAGATCCCGCAGGAGGTCGGCAGCTTCGCGGTGCTCCTGAATTCCGGGATGTCGCGAGGACGTGCGCTCTTGTTAAACCTCTTCTCGAGCCTTACATCCATCCTCGGCGGCAGCATCGCTTACTTCGCGCTCGGCGCGGCCATGGGCGTGCTGCCGTACGCGGTCGCGATCGCGGCGGCGAGTCTTCTCTACGTCGCCATGGCCGATCTCATCCCCGGCCTGCACCGGCGGGCGGAAGTGGCGGCGAGCGTGGCTCAAGTGCTGCTCATCAGTCTTGGCATCGGGCTCATCGCCTGGATTGGACGCGACTGAAGGTATAGAGGTATCCCATGCGACAGGACAAGCTCACGGCAAAATTTCAGGCGGCCCTCGCCGATGCGCAATCGCTCGCGCTCGGGCGCGATCATCAGATCGTCGAGCCCGCGCACTTGATGCTGGCGCTCCTCGATAGCTCTGACGGCACGGTGCGGCCGCTTCTCATGAAGGCGGGCGCTGACGTCAATAAGCTGCGCTCGGAGCTCGGGGCGCTCCTCGACAAGCTGCCGAAGGTTGAGGGGACTCCCGGTGAGGTACACGTCTCAAACGATCTTGGCCGGCTTTTGAACGTCACCGACAAGCTCGCGCAGAAGCGCGGCGATCAATACATCGCAAGCGAGCTCTTTGTACTCGCAGCCTTCGAGGACAAGGGCCCCTTGGCGCGCGTTCTGAAGGACTGCGGCGTGGTGCGCGGCGCGGTCGAGAAAGCGATCGACGAAGTGCGCGGCGGCGAGAAGGTCTCCGACCCCAATGCCGAGGAGCAGCGCGGCGCGCTCGAGAAATACACCGTCGATCTCACGGCGCGCGCCGCCTCCGGCAAGCTCGATCCGGTCATCGGCCGCGACGAGGAGATCCGGCGCACGATCCAGGTGCTGGCGCGGCGCACCAAGAACAACCCGGTGCTGATCGGCGAGCCCGGCGTCGGCAAGACCGCCATCGTCGAGGGACTCGCGCAGCGCATCATCAACGGCGAAGTGCCCGACGGGCTGAAGAACAAGCGCATCCTCGCGCTCGACATGGGCTCGCTCATTGCCGGCGCCAAATTCCGCGGCGAATTCGAAGAACGCTTGAAAGGCGTGCTCAATGATCTCGCCAAACAGGAAGGCCAGATCATCCTCTTCATCGATGAGCTGCACACCGTGGTCGGCGCGGGCAAGGCTGAAGGCGCACTCGACGCCGGCAACATGTTGAAGCCGGCGCTCGCGCGCGGCGAGTTGCATTGCGTCGGCGCGACGACGCTCGATGAATACCGCAAGTACATCGAGAAGGACGCAGCCCTTGAGCGGCGTTTCCAGAAAGTGCTGGTCAACGAGCCGTCGGTCGAGGATACGATCGCGATTTTGCGCGGCTTGCAGGAGCGCTACGAGGTTCATCACGGCGTCGACATCACGGATCCGGCGATCGTCGCCGCGGCGACGCTCTCGCACCGCTACATCGCCGACCGCCAGCTGCCCGAC
>DAITPA010000093.1:0-4598 GCA_036833805.1 Steroidobacteraceae bacterium
AATAAAACACGATCCATTCCACATTCTGCTCACCGACTGGGAAATGCCGGGCATGAACGGTGCCGATCTGTGCAGGCGCGTGCGCGAGGCCGAACTGCCGGGTTACGTGTACATCCTCCTGCTGACGGGGCACGGCTCCGCGGAGCACGTGGTCGACGCATTGGCTTCGGGAGCAGACAATTTCATTCGCAAGCCAATCGATCCGGCGGAGCTCCTTGCGCATGTGAATGCCGGCTGGCGCATCGTTCAGCTGGAACTGTCGCTGCGCGCAGCCAATGAGAAAATTCGGCAGCTGACAGTCACCGACGCACTCGTGGGCACATTCAATCGGCGTCATTTGGACGACGAGCTGGCACACGAAGTGGAACGCGCACGGCGCTATGGGCACTGCCTGAGCGCCGTGATGGCGGATCTTGACCGCTTCAAGAATATCAACGACCAGCATGGTCACGTTGTCGGCGACGAGGTTCTGCGAGAATTTGCGCGCCGCGCGCACGCGGCACTGCGCCTGGGCAGTGATTGGATCGCACGTTACGGTGGCGAGGAATTTGCCATCGTCTTACCTGAGACAGAGCTTGCGGGCGCGGCGTCGACTGCCGAGAAGATCCGAATGATTCTGGCGGCGACGCCGCTCATGACGAGCGCCGGGCCTTTGCACATCAGCGCAAGTTTTGGCGTCGCATCGCTCACACCGTCGAGTGATGCAGCCACGTTTTCCTCCGCAGCGCTGCTGCGTCGGGCCGATGCGGCGCTCTATCGCAGCAAGCTTGCGGGGCGCAACCGCGTCACGGTCGCGGACGGCTAGGCGGGGCTTCGCGCGCCGGTGTCTCGAGCCGGCCGTTACAAAGAGACGATCCGGATTGCGGCGCCGTGCTCGGCATCGTGCTCACGGGCTAGCCATCTCCTACCTTGCGCGACGGCCGTCGTAAAAACGGCTCCATCGGTCGCAAGCATTCACAAACGCGCCACTGCGCGACTACACTTCCGCCCGTGATTACACCTCGACGGGATTGAGTGACCGTTGAGTCATCGATGGAGATCTCTGCTGTGCACAAATTTTTAAGCATGATTCTGGGCTTGGCTCTCACGGCTTTGGTGGCAAGGGCCTGGGCCGATGAGGAAAAAGGCTCCACAGCGGCGGCGCTCAGCATCCTGTGCCAGACGAGTTCCAAGGGCGAGGACAAGGATAAAAAGGACGCCTGGAAGCGAGAACCGCGTGCCGAGCAATCGGTGACACAGCACCATGTGACTCTTAAGGGTAAGGCGATCGAGTACACGGCGACGGCCGGCGTTCTTGTCATCCGCGACGACGAGGACAAACCGATTGCCAATATGGGCTACGTCGCTTACACCAAGCACGACGTCAAGGATCTCGCCCAGCGGCCGATCGTGTTCGCATTCAACGGCGGCCCCGGCTCGGCCTCTTTGTGGCTGCACATGGGCGTGCTCGGTCCCCGTCGGGTCGTCATATCGGATCCCGAGCCCACGCCTGCCGCGCCGTTCAGATTGGTGGACAACGAATACGGAGTTCTCGACAAGGCCGACCTCGTGATGATCGACCCAGTTGGTACCGGCGTAAGCCGCGCGGTGTGCGACAAGAAGGACGAGGACTTCTGGAGTGTCGATCCCGATGTCGATTCCGTGAGCCGTCTGATCGCGCAATATACGAGCGACAACAAGCGCTGGGATTCGCCTAAGTATTTGCTCGGCGAGAGCTACGGGACCACCCGCGGCGCGGCGATCGTCGACTACCTGCGCGCGCGTCGTTCGCTCACTTTCAACGGCCTCATTCTCGTTTCCGTGGCGACCGACATCGAAGCGCTGTTCGCCGAAGTCCCTGGGAACGACCGACCCTATGCGGTGTACTTGCCAGGCTACGCAGCCGTCGCCTGGTACCACCATGCACTGCCGAATCAGCCCGCGGCGCTCGCACCGTTTCTCGATGAGGTCAGACGCTACGCGCTCGGGCCCTTCAACGCGGCGCTCATGAAGGGCGACACCATGACTGACGCGGAGCGCGACGGCGTCGCCGAGCAGCTGCACCAATACACGGGTCTATCGGTGGAGTATTTGAAGGCTGCGAATCTGCGCGTATCAGAGAACGCGTTCGTCCATGAGCTCCTAAAGGCGCAGCACAAGACCGTGGGCAGGCTCGATGCGCGTTTTACCGGCCCCACCCAGGATCCACTGCAGAAGTTCACCGACTATGATCCGCAGTCGAGCGGGATCAGTGCGGCATTCACAGCGGCCTTTCAGGACTACTATCACGGCGACCTCGGATTTGGCCAAGGAAAGACCTATCGGCCGTTGAACGAGGAGGTGGGGAGAAAGTGGAAGTGGGTGCACCGACCGATCGGATCGGACGCGGAGCAGCCGTTCGTCAACTCGGGCGTCGACCTTACGCACGCGCTCGTGCAGGACCCGAACCTGCGTGTATTGGTGCTGAATGGCTATTTTGATCTGGCGACGCCGTTCTCCGCCACCGAGTATGTGATGTCGCATCTGGGGCTGCCGCCGGGCCTGAACGCGCGCATCAAGATGCAATACTACGAAGCCGGGCACATGATGTACGTGCATCCGCCCTCTATGCAGAAGATGAAGCGCGACCTCGACTCGTTCATCGACTCGACGACGCGTCCATAGACGCAGGCGGTAAGCCTCGCCAGTGCGCGGTGCATTAGATACCACGCCGGTGACGGGCGGGGCGTTGCAAAGTCGCGGCTGAACCCTCGAGAGCGGACGCACGCGTGGCAACGCGCCGCGCCCGACCTCCGTGCGGCGCTACTTCTTATCCGGCGCCGGCGCCGGCGGCTTCTGCGCGTTCTTGTCCTGGATGGAGACGAGCTCCACTTCAAAGATCAACGTAGCACCGGGTCCAATGAGATTGCTTGCGGCGCGATCGCCGTAGGCGAGCGACGCCGGCACAAACAGCTGCCACTTTGATCCGACCGGCATGAGTTGCAGCGCCTCGGTCCAGCCCTTGATGACGCCGCTCACCGGAAATGTGGTTGGCTCGCCGCGCTTATAGGAGCTGTCGAATTCAGTGCCATCGATGAGCGTGCCCTTGTAGTTGCACGACACCGAATCAGATGCGGTCGGCTTAGGACCGGTGCCCGCGTGCAATATCTTGTATTGCAGGCCGCTTGGCAGAGTCACGACGCCAGGCTTGCTCTTATTGGCTGCGAGAAATGTCTCGCCCTCCTTTTTATTCTTCTCCCCGGCCTGCGCCATCTTTTCCATCTGCGCCTTGCGCAGACCGTTCTGCAGTTCAATGAGCGTGGCGTGTTCTTCATCCACTGTAAGCAGCGTCTTACCGCCAGCCAACGCATCCTTCATGCCCTTGAGCAGAAGATTCGGATTAATCTCGACGGATTGCGACTTAAAGTTCTCGGCGAGATTCATGCCGAGAGCGTAACTCGTCTTGTCTTTTTGCGTACTCAGGGCGCCCGCTGGCGTGTCCTTGGCGGCGGGCGCGTGCGTGGGCTTCGCGGTCGCAGGTGCTTGCGCCGGCGTTGCAGTCTCCTGCGCCGAGGCTGTGGCGAGCAGCAGCAACGCCGCTGAGGATAGAACGCATGCCGTGTTGATCGATTTTTTCATGAACGTATGGGTACACCAGGCTGACAGACGCCCGTATCGTAACCCATTGGCGGGTGCGCAAGAAATTCGCGCTCGGGCGCCTCGATCAGCGTCGGCCCAGGACGGCCGAGTGCCGCGCGAACCGCTTGCGCGAGCGTTTGCGCATTGGCGACCCGCACGCCATGGGCTCCGCAGGCTGCGGCGAGAGCCATAAAATCAGGATTGCGCGCCGCCACGGCAATCGGCTCGATGTCGGCGGCAATCATGTCGTCACGAATCTGACCCAAGGCTGCGTTGTTCCACACCACGATCGGCAGGCTTACGCCTTCCTCGACCGCCGTCATGAGCTCATGCAGCGTGAACTGCAAGCCGAAATCGCCCGCCAGCGCGACCACCGCGCGCTCGGGCGCTGCGATTTTGGCGCCCAGCGCCGCCGGCAGTGCATAGCCCAGTGTCCCGTAGCCCGACGGGTGAAACCACGTGCCCGGCCGATCTGTTGAGAATGCGTAGTTGCCCAGATACGCGATCTGCGTCATATCGCTGAACACAACAGCGTCGGCGGGCAACGACGCACGCAAGGCGCGAAGCGCCTGCAGGCGCGCCTGGGTCCGCGCATCAAAGAGCGCTTCGAGGCGCGCCCGGTGCACCGCCGCGTCGCCAATGAGAGTGCGCCAGCCCGACCGTGTCCGAACAGCCCGCCCCAAAGCGGCGATGGTTGCTGCCGCATCACCGCAGACGGCAACTTTCGCGCCGTAGTGGTCGCAAAGTTTTGCCGGGTCGACATCGATGCGGATCATGTCGCCGGGCACCGCGAGCTTCGTCGTCGTGTACACATCCGTTTCGGAGAGCTCAGTGCCGACCGCGAGCACGACGTCCGCCGTAGCGATCAGCGCCTGAATCCCGGAATAGGGCAAAGAGGCGCCGAGGTTTGCCGGATGGTCTTCGGGCAGTATCCCCTTACCCGCCGCAGTCGTGACCAGAAAGCCGTCCAACGCTCCGATGAGCTGACGCAGCGGCGCGGC
>DAITPA010000094.1:0-4403 GCA_036833805.1 Steroidobacteraceae bacterium
TGGAAACCGCAGTGCGCGCCGAGAGCGATGGCGAAGTCGTCGAGATTCATGCAAGTCCCGGCCAGCAGGTCGACGCCAAGGACCTACTGATCGTCCTTTCTTAATGGGAGCGGCTTGCGCCCGCTTACGATTGGAACCTGCCATACCGCGTAATCGTGCGGATTACGGATACTGGCAATAATGCAGTCGAACAGAGCGCGTGCTTCGCTCGCCGGTATTGGGGTGTTTGCGCCGATCGCGTCCACGTAGCCGTCGCGCCAGGCTTCGAGTATTGCGGCAAATGTCTCGCGCGGCACCCGCAGCGTGTCGACTGTGACATAGTCGACCCGTAGATCAACGAGTCCGAGAGCATTCAGCAAACTCCAGGTACGGCGGCCAATGCGAGCGTCCACTCCGGTGTTACGTCCAAAGGCGACTGCGCCCTCGTGCCACAATCGGTCCGGATCAATCTCTCGTGCCATCATCTGCAGCATTCCGTAGTCTTCGCTCAAGACGTGCAGCCAGCCGCCCGGTTTGCAGATGCGCAGCAGTTCTCCCAGAACCTTCTCCGGTTCCGGGATCGACTGGGTCAGGTGGCGGCACACCACAAGATCGAACTGCTGCGCCGCAAAGCGCAGCTCAAAAGCATCGCCCTGCTCGAAGTGCAGGCGCGGCCTAAGAAAGGCATAGCGGCGAGTCGCGTACGCGATTGGACTCGCGAGAATATCGATACCAATTACATCGGCCCGCGCGTACATGAGCGCAAGCCGCGAGGTGATCTCGCCGCTGCCGCAGCCGATGTCGGCGATGTGGCAGTCGGGCTTAAGGCCATAGCGGGCGAAGAGCGGCTCCTCCTGAGGCCAGATCGCACTCGCCTGCGCGGCAAGCGTGCGGATCATGGATTCGTCGGCCATTTGTTCGACGTGCGGGTTGCGATCTGCGCTCATCGTGTATGCCTCAATCCCTGTTCAGCTGCGCGCAGCCAGTCAGCTCGATCGGCGCTGTCGGGTAGTTTGTCTGCTGTATCACGGGCGCGCCCGTAGCTCGAGCGCGCATCACTCTCGGCTCCCATTTTGGACTGCGCCTCGGCGAGCGCCAGCAAGTTCGGCGGATACGCGGGGCGCAGCCCCGCCGCACGCAGCGCGGCGGCAAGTCCATGCTCAGGATCTCCCGGCCCAAGCGGCCATCCCGGCGCACGAATCAACACCAGCGCCTGCACCCGCGCCGGACCGGCGTCGTCGTAGTACGGATCGGCTGCTTCAGCACGCGCAAGCGTCTCGAGCATGTCGCTCAATAAATTGGCCGCGCGCGTGGGATGCTCCTTCGCCTCAAGGCCGAGCGCCAGTCCACGCCCGAAGAGGCAAGCGGCGGCCTGTGGTTCTTCCTGAATACACGCCTCTGCATCGCGTCGCGCGGCAGCCGCAAGTTCGCTGCGAATGCGCGCGTCTGGTTCATGATCGCTGCGTCGCGCAGCCGACGCAATCGATGCGGCAAGTGTCGCGCTCGACGCGGGTGCAGCCACTGGCGTCGGCGCCGGCGCGACCTGTTTCACCACCGTCGTGCATGCCGCGAACGACAGCGCTGCTAGGGTCGTGCACGCGGCCGCGAGTCTCACGGCGTCTTCGCACGCGGCGGCAATTGTGGCAATACAAAGCCCCGCAGGCGAAGGTTCGCAAGAACATCGGCGTTCGCAGCGGCATCGGACAAGCCCAAAAGCGCCGCGCGCAGTGCCTCCGCCCGCGACTTCGACAAGCGCGCGTCCACGACCGCGAGAATCGCGACAGGCAAGGGTGCAGACTGCGCAACCGGCTGCAGTTCATTGGCAAACGGCAGGCTCGCAAGCGAACTCATTTGTGTCCCGTCGAGGAGCACTGTCAGCTGCTCGCCCGCGGCGACTCTTCGCAATACCGAGAGCACCTGCGCGCTCTGTGAAATCTTCACCTCCGCGGGCAACGCCCAATCAGAAAGCGCGTACTGGCGCACGAAATCCGCTGCGTAGCCGGCAATACTGACAATGCTGTAGCCCGACATTGAGGCAGCGCTGCTGACGCCGCCTTTTTTCGCAACCAGCGTCCAGCGCTCCTGTACGCCAACACCCGTTACGTCCGCTTGCACGAGTGGCGCAAGCTTAAGAGCAGCTGCGTGCTCGACAAAGAACGGGAACGGCACGAAAGCCAGGGCCGCCTCGGGCTTCGCAAGCTTCTCAAGACCGCCAGCCTCGGTGGCCTCATAGGTCGCAACGAGACTTCCGGCGGGCCATTTTGCAGCATGAGCCGCGGCCGCGGCGAACGCATCGAGGAAAGGTTCCGCATCCCCCGCTCCGCCGGGATAGCCGGGAGCACAGAACACCAAAGTCGCAACCGCAGCCGCCAATAGCATAGTCATTCCATTAGGCTATCATTCCAGGGCGCGAAGTGCCTGCGCGCTTTGCAAGAGCCTAATTTCGCGAATGAACGTGCCCGCCGCGCCCGCACTCGTTCAATTTTTTCTGCGCGTACTGAGTGCGCGCGGCTGGATTGCGGCAGCTTTCCTGCTGCTCGCCGCGGCCGGACTCTACGGCGCAATGCAAGTACCGAATGATCCGGCGATCGACCGCCTGATCGTTGCCGACGACCCGGAAGCACATGCCGCGCATGCTTTCGAGCGACTGTTTCCCGAGGGCGAACATGCACTGCTGATGCTTGCAGTGGCAGACCCGCTCAGCCCCGCCGCACTGCGCGCCGCCGATGAACTCGAGCGCAAGCTTGCGCAGCTGCCGCACGTCGAGACGCTCAGCGTCGTAACGCTTTATCGACACGCGCGCAGCTCCGCACAGATCGCCACAGACGAGGCGCTGCGCATACGCAAATTCGCAACTGGCACTGGGATGCTGCGCCGCGCCGGCCTGCTTGGCGAGCATTTTCTCGGCATCGCACTTGAGCTGCGCGTGCATTCACCTGCCGAGCGCGACAAAGCTTTGGCGGCCATTGAGGCGGTAACGAAGCCGTTCGAAGCCGCGGGCGGCCCGTTTACTGCAGTGCGCCGCGTCGGCGCGCCTTGGCTGAACGCCTGGCTCGAGGCGAAAGCGTCGACCGCATCGACGCGTGTGATGCCGCTGTTCGGCATATTCCTCATAGCACTGATTGTCGTCGTGTACCGTTCGTGGCGCGCGCTCGCGGCCATCGTTCTCACGCTCGCTGCGGTGGTCGCGATGGCGGTGGGGCTGGCGGATCTATTTGGCTGGCCCAACACCATCGTCTCTGCGCTCGTGCCGTTGACAGTTTTGGTCACGACGACCGCGACGCTTGTTTATATCCATACGCGCTATCTTGAGCGGCAGGATGACCTACCGCTCCGCGAGCATCACGCCAATGCGCTCGCCAATAAATTCTTGCCTTGCACGGCGTCAATGTTCGCAACCGCGATTGGCTTTGCCGCACTTGCAGTGTCGGATATTCGTCCGATCCGACAGATGGGGTTGTGGACCGCTGGTGGGCTCGTCGTTGCGTGGGTAGCAAGCTTCACGCTTTTCCCAGCACTGCAATCCTTGCTGCGCGCGCCAACACGGGCCGAACGCGCATCCGTAGGTCGGTTGTTTAGCAATTTCGTCGATCTTTGGATCCCCTTCACTGCGCGCTACCGCTGGCCACTCGTAGGCGCCGCGATCTTCGTGATGCTGTGCGGCGCCGCTGCCCTCTTCGGCGTGCCCGGCGAACTCGCGCCGCTTGCCCTGCAGACCGACTCCCTTGCCTACGTCAATCCAAACGTCGCCGTTGCGCGCGACACCAGAGAATTTGAGCGCACCAACGGCCTCTCGGTAGCCGAGCTGTGGCTGCAGACGCCGGCAGGAGAGGCGCTGCAACCTGAGTTTCTGCGCGCGGTCGAAACGCTGACGCGTCACCTGGAACGCGATCCACGCATCACCGCCGTCGATGGACCGACTTCCGCGCTGCGTTGGGCATACTATTTCGAAACGGGCTCCGACCAATTGCCGTCGAATGCTCAAGCGTGGCCCAAGCTCGCCGCCGACCTCGAACAGATTCTGCTCACCGAACCCGGAGCACGCGACTACGTCGATGTCGCGAGTCTCGCCAACGTGCGCGTCAGTATTCGCGGACGCGGCGCCTTGTTCGGCGGCGCGGGTGCGATGCGCGCGTTCGTCGAAGGCGTTTGGCGTCAGCAGCAAATGCAGGATGCCGCACTGCGCGACGTGCGCGGGCGAGTTGCCGGCCAAGGCGTGCTCGATGATCAGATCACGCTGCGGCTGATTCCGAGCCTGATTCAAAGCTTTGCGCTGACGGCGACCGTCATATTTTTCGCGTTCCTATTTGTGTTTCGCAGTCCCGCAGCTCGAATGATGGCGATGATCCCGTCGTTGTTCGCGATTCTGGGCGCTTTTCTGTTGATGCGCCTCACGGGCATCGTATTGAATATTGCAACTATAC
>DAITPA010000095.1:0-4383 GCA_036833805.1 Steroidobacteraceae bacterium
GCGTGCGTCGAGCGGGAAAATAGCATAACATATTATTTACGGATAAGTCCTAAGTATCCCGATGAGGCCCACGGTAAAGTTGCTGAGGACTGCAAAGCGAATGTTGCCGACGGCACGACCCAGCGTCGCATTGAGGCCGACTTGCACGGTGAGCATGAGCCCTGCAACAAATGCGACCAGGTAGGGAATCAGCTGCATGGGCACGCTCCAGCGGTTTTGAATTCGTTAGCCGCCGCGCAGCGTGCGCAGCAGCCATCGTCCCGCGGACGTCGCCGCGAGCGCAAGCACGATCCGCCAGAAGAGCCGCTGCGTCCAGCGAATCGGCTGCGAAGGCAGCGCCTCGAAAAATGCCGCAGCGACTTCCCGGTGCAGGTGCGCGGCGCGCGCGGTTATTGTCCAGGTACCTGCGTCGCTTGAAATGCGATAGCTCGCTTCACTCAGCCGCTCGATCGTTGCGTTCTCGAGAGTGTTAGGAAAATCCGCGGGTGCCGCGCCAGCAAAAGCCAGGTGCACGACCTCCTGCGGACGATGCGCCGTATGGCCGGACAGAACGAGGCCAAGTGGTCCGCAGCCGTCGAACCGGCAGTCAACCCGCCCACAAAATGTGGCCAATGGCGCGACGCTCATGGGCGCGAGAATAGCGTTGCGGTACGGCAAACGAAACCACCGGGCTAGGGCTTCACGCCGATCCGCACGCTCAACGGCCAGCTGATGCGCCGCAGCGAGTCAGGATCGCCCCATTCAGGCTGCAGGCTCTGCTCAAGGAGTGCCGCCGGATCGGCCCCGTTTTGCTCCACATAGCGCGCCGTCGCCGACCAGCTGCGGGTGTAGCCGATGAGCTGCTGCAGCGACCAGTGTTCCTGCATGTCGAATGCCGGAGGAGTCAACTCCGCGTACGGAAACGACAGGCCGCGATAGCCGCTCTCGACGAGGCGCCGCTCGGCAGGCCAGTAAGGCTGCACGGTCTGCCAATAAAATTCCTGCAGCAGCCGGTCAATGCTCTCGCCCGCAACGTGCACGACGCCATAGGTCCACACCGCGAGCACGCCTCCCGGACGCAGCACGGGCTCGACCTCGGCATAGAACGGTGCAAACTCAAACCAGTGCAGCGCCTGCGCGACCGTAACGATGTCGACGGATGCCGAATCAAGACCGCACGCTGCGGCGGATGCCACGCGGTACCGAACATGCGGATGGGGCGGCGCCGCCGCAATTTGCGCGCCGCTCGCATCGGTTGCGATCACGCAAGCGAAGCGTGCCGCAAGATCAAGCGTTGCCTGTCCGCTGCCGCAGGCACAATCCCAGGCGCATTCGCGTTGCCGGCAAGACTGCGCGAGATAGTCAAACAGCGCCGGCGGGTAGCGTGGCCGAAAGCTTGCGTAGTTCGCCGCAAGCCTCGAGAAATGGTCTTTGAAATTCATCGGCGCCGTGTGCGCTTGCTCAGACTCAACGACCGGCGGTCTCGAGCTCCCAGACCGTAAGCGGCGCCGCGCGATTCAGCCACAATCCCGCTCCGATCTCGCGAAAACCGCGGCGCAGGCGCGCGCGATACCAGGCGCCTGTACGCAGATGCACATTCGCATCGGTGCGTTTGCGATCGCAGTTGTGCAGCCAGTCTTCGCGCGTCAGCACCGTGACATAAAGAATACCGCGACACAGGCGCCCAAGATTGGTAAGCGCGGCGCGCGCTGCCTTCTCGTCGAGATACTGCAAGACGTCATAGCATACGACGAGATCAAAAGGGGCCGCCGCGCGGTACGTTTCCACAAGCCCGCGCTCCCAGCCGTAGCGCTGGCACAAGTAGTCGCTGGTCTCGAGCCCCACATAGGTCGAGCGCCGCAGGCGCCGCAGGAGCGTAGTGCGCATGGCGCCCGTGCCGCAGCCGGCATCGAGAATACGCCTGACGGGCAAGCCGACGTGCAGCGCGTAGGCGGCAATGAATCGCGCCCGCGCGCGCATCTCGGCGCGCGAGATGACTGCCGTGCGCGGGTCGAAATAATAGCGTCGGTAGTAATCGCGATCGAAGCGCGTCGCGGTGGGCGTTGCGCGCGGCACGTATCGAAGGGGCAGCTGTACCATCGGGGGCGAAACTGTAGAGGAGTCGCTTGTCATGCTGCAACTGCGTCCGAACTGCGAATGCTGCGACCGCGACCTGCCGGCGGCGTCCGCCGAGGCGATGATCTGCTCGTTCGAATGCACTTTTTGCAGCGCCTGCGCGCGCGACGTGCTGCAAGGCAAATGCCCGAACTGTGGCGGCGAGCTCGTGCGCCGACCGCTTCGGGCGGGCGCGGCGCTGACAAAATATCCGGCATCAAGCGAGCGGGTCAGACGCGAGCGTTGCGCGTAGGGCGCCTCAGCCGATCACCTGCGCGAAATCCTTCAACAGCCGTCCGAGCCGCGTGCGCACATCCGCATCGACGAGACGGCCTTCGGCATCGAACACGCCGGCTGCGGCGGAAACGTACAACGGCGGCCCGAACCAGGTGCGCGTGCGCAAGGTACGCAGCACCGGCAACCACGAACGTTGCGACTGCACGGTGCCAAACCTTCCCGGAGAGGCGCCAATTACGGCTACGTGACGATTGCCGAACACACGCGGCACATCGGCCGGCGGCCGCGACAGCCAGTCAATTACGTTCTTGAACACGCCCGGAATTGAATTGTTGTACTCCGGCGTCACGAGCAACAGAGCGTCAGCTGCAACGATCTTTTCCTTGAGCTCGACGACTGCCGCCGGTATGCCCGCAGCCTCCAGGTCGCCGTCATAAAGCGGAATATCGCGGATCGAGGCGATCTCGACCGTCGTGCCGGCGGGCGCAAGCTCGACCGCGGCACGCAACAGTGCCGCATTAAAGGACGCGCGCCGCAGGCTGCCCGCGATCCCCAGTATTTTCGCCATTCAGAGGCCACCTTGTGCAGAACAAACGGACTCGCGAAGCTCACCTTTGCGCGACTATGCCCGAGGGCGTAAAGGTTTGCGAGATGGCGGCCGCGACGTCAAACTATGCGTTCAGGTGGCATCGGCACGGGAGAACGGCATGTGGCGAGCGGCATTGATCGCAGGGACACTGGTCATGACTTCGGTTGCGGCAGCCGAGGGCTCCGCGAAAGGCGGCTTTACACTCACGAGCGCTGACATCGCTCAGGGGCGCAAGATCGGCGCCGCGCAGATATTCAACTCATTCGGGTGCTCAGGTCAAAACTTATCCCCGGCAATGAGCTGGAGCAATGCACCCAAAGGCACGCAGAGCTTTGCCCTGCTGGTGCACGATCCCGACGCGCCCACCGGCAGCGGCTGGTGGCACTGGCTGGTTTACAATATTCCCGCAAGCGTGAACTCGTTACCCGGTGGCGCAGGCGATCCGCAGAAGAAAATGCTGCCGGGCGGTGCCTTGCAGGGACGCACCGACTTCGGCGCGTACGCGTATGGCGGCCCCTGTCCACCCCCGGGCAAGCCGCATCACTATCATTTCCGTCTGTACGCCTTGAAGGTGCCCAAGCTCGACGTGCCAAATGACGCATCCGCCGCGCTCATCGGCTTCAACGTCCACGCTAACCAAATCGGCACGACGGAAATCATGGCGACCTATTCGCGTTAAATTCCATGACGAATCACGCGCCCGATGCCGCAGGCTCCCACAAGCCGGGCGAACGCCTCCCCGCCGTTTGGCCGTGGTTACTTATTCCACTCGTTGCCCTGGCGCTCTTCTTTGCCCTGCGAAGCGTGCGCTCGGTTCCGGACGCCGCTGCCAGCGCCGCGCCGGCCGTGTCCTCGCCCGATGGCGGCCCGACAACAAACGTGCGCTGAACGCGCACTGCGGCTAGCATAGCGACCCTTTTTGCCACGCCGCGCGCAGCTCTGCGCGCGCACCGGGAACGCAAAGCCTTGGACCGTGCCCCAAAAGTCGGATTCGTAAGTCTGGGCTGTCCCAAAGCGCTCGTTGATTCGGAGCGCATCCTGACGCGCCTGCGAGCCGAGGGGTATGAGATCGCACCGAGCTACGATGCCGCGGACGTGGTCGTGGTCAACACCTGCGGCTTCATCGATGCAGCAGTCGACGAATCATTGGACGCGATCGGCGAGGCGCTCGAGCAGAACGGCCGCGTCATCGTCACGGGATGTCTCGGCGCTCGACCGGAGCGCATTCTCGCGCGGCATCCACGCGTTTTGAAGGTAACAGGCGCGCATGCGTATGAGGACGTGATGGCAGCTGTGCACGAGCATGTGCCGCCGCGCCACGAGCCATTCCTGCACCTCGTGCCGCCGCAAGGCATCAGGCTCACGCCGCGGCACTATGCGTATCTTAAGATCTCCGAAGGCTGCAACAACCGCTGCAGCTTCTGCATCATCCCGTCGCTGCGCGGCCGGCTCGCGAGCCGGCC
>DAITPA010000096.1:0-3942 GCA_036833805.1 Steroidobacteraceae bacterium
ATGGCGCTCCCAGCGGGATTCGAACCCGCGTACTAGCCTTGAGAGGGCTATGTCCTGGGCCTCTAGACGATGGGAGCGTTGGTCGAAGGTAAGGCGGAAGAGCGCGGTATTATAGGGACCCGCGCCAATTGCTCAAGCCGAAAGAACTCAAATTGAACTCACCTCCTGCGTCTGTTCAGGCGCCCGCCACCACTGCCCGGATCATCCCCAGGTCAGACCATACGATCTCGCGTTCCGGTATTTCGCCGAACGCGCTACGGGTCCTGTATCGCCTGCGCGAAGGAGGCTTTCAGGGTTTCCTCGTCGGCGGCTGTGTGCGTGATTTGTTGCTCGGGATCGAGCCCAAAGACTTTGACGTGGCGACCGATGCGCTGCCGGAGCAGGTCAGAAAATTATTTAGGAATTGCCGCCTTATCGGCCGGCGCTTTCGCCTGGCACACGTGTTTTTCGGCCGCGACATTATTGAAGTAGCGACCTTCCGCGCCGCGACCGCGCCTGCGCCGGGCGAGGAGCCGCTAGCCGACCCCGACGTGGAGGATGATGATGAATCGCAGCTCGATGCGCAGGATGCTGAAGTCGAAGAGGCCGTTGACCGAGAAGTGTTCGGCGACGCCGACACCGATCGCCTGTTCGATAAGAGCGGACGCATTATCTATGACAATGTCTACGGTACCGTCGATGAGGATGTCTGGCGGCGCGATTTCACGGCTAATGCGCTCTACTACAACATCGCGGATTTTTCTCTGTGGGATTATGTCGGCGGCTTCGAAGACATCGCGGCGCGGCGCCTGAAGCTCATCGGCGATCCGGACACGCGCTATCGCGAAGACCCGGTGCGCATGCTGCGCGCGGCGCGCTTTGAGGCAAAGCTCGCCTTCGAACTTGATCCGGCAACCGCCGAGCCGCTCACAAGACTGCGCGGACGATTGGCGGACGTGCCGCCGGCGCGCCTCTTCGATGAGACGCTCAAGCTGTTTCTCAACGGCGGCGGCGTGCGCAGTCTCGAAGTGCTGCGCCAGCGCGGGCTCTTGGCTGCACTGCTGCCGTCGGTTGATGCGTATCTCGAGTCCAATCGGGGAGCTGCGGCTGAGAAGCTCCTCGTGCGCGGGCTTGCGAATACCGATCTGCGAGTGCGTGCCGGCAAAGCAGTCACGCCGAGCTTTCTGTTTGCGCTTTTGTTGTACGGGCCGATCGCGCGTTTGATTGAGGCTGCGCCGCCGGAGCGCTGGCATGATGTCGCGACGATTCTGGACGCCTGCGATCGCGCCGTGCGCGACGCGCAGGCCCACGTCCTGATCCCGCGACGATTCTCGCTTGGCGTGCGGGAGATGTTCGCCTTGCAGCCGCGCCTCGAGCATCCGCGCGGCCGGCGGGCGCTGCGGGTGCTTGAGCACCCGCGTTTCCGTGCTGCCTATGACCTCCTCCTGTTACGGGTGCAGGCGGGACTTGCCGTGCAGGAGCGCGCCGACTGGTGGACTCGCCTGCAGGAAGTCTCACCAGAAGAACGGGAACAGATGACGGTCTCCGTAGGCGGCCCATCGGCGCGTCCAGCCGGGCCGCGACGCGGCGGGCGCGGGCGGCGCCGGCCTCGCAACATCGGGTCCGCATGAGGCGGCGTGGTGAGCGTTTGGCAACCCGCTTATATCGGGGTCGGCAGTAATGTCGATAGCCCCAGCGCGCAAGTTCAGCGCGCAGTTTCAAAGTTGGGCACGCTCACTGGAACGCGTGTCGTGTGTGTCTCACCGCTCTATGGGTCGCGGCCCTTTGGGCCCATTGCTCAGCCCGACTTCGTGAACGCCGTCGTCGCTGTGTTGACGCAGCTTACTTCGCGAGCGCTCCATTCTGAGCTGCAGGCTCTGGAGAAGGGCCTCGGCCGGCCCGTGCAGCACGAGAAGTGGGGTCCGCGCGTGATTGATCTTGATCTGCTGGTCTATGGCCGCGAGCGCTCCACCGCGCCCGAGCTTACCTTGCCGCACGCCGGCATCGGCGAGCGCAATTTCGTTCTGTTCCCGCTGGCCGATATTGCACCCAATCTCAATGTTCCGGGCCTTGGCCGGGTGTCCGAGCTTGCCGCGCGGGTAAGTGCGAAGGACATCTGGCCGCTATGAAGAAGAGCGCGGCGCCCAAAGCTGCAACCTCGCATCGCTTCGTCGTGGTCGAAGGACCAATCGGCGTCGGCAAGACGAGCCTCGCGCAGCGTTTGGCCGTGACTTTGAAGGCTGAACTGGTGCTCGAGCACGCCGAGCAAAATCCGTTTCTTGAGCGCTTCTACAAAAACCCGCGTGTCGGAGCATTCCCGGCGCAACTTGCATTTCTGTTCCAGCGCGCGCAGCAGTTGGCGTCGCTCGTGCAGCAGGATCTTTTTGCGCCGGTGCGCGTGGCCGATTATCTCTTCGAGAAGGATCGGTTGTTCGCGCGCGTGACGCTTGATGAGGCCGAGTACGCGCTCTACGAGCAGGTGCAAGCCAAGCTTGATATCCATCCGCCCAAGCCCGATCTCGTCGTCTATCTGCAGGCGCCGGTCGATGTGCTGCTGGAGCGCATCGCCCGCCGCGGCATCGATTTTGAGCAGCGCATCGAGCGCGCGTACCTGACGCGCTTGAACGAAGCCTACGCGCGCTTCTTCCACGAGTACGAAGCCTCGCCGCTACTTATCGTCAACGCCGCCGCGATCGATCCGATCACAAGCCAGGCGGACTACGATGAGCTTGCGGCGGCAATCGGACGCATGAAGCGCGGCCGGCTCTACTACAATCCGCTGCGCAACCGTACGATCTAACCTATGTATACCCATCTGCAATTGCGCGACTCTGCCCGATCGCCGGTCACGCTCACAACCCTTGCGCACATGAAGCAGCAGGGCGAGAGGATTGCGTGTCTGACCTGCTATGACGCAAGTTTCGCCGTGCTCGTTGATGAAGCCGATGCGGATGTGGTGCTGGTGGGCGATTCGCTCGGGATGGTGATTCAGGGCCATGACACGACGGTGCCGGTCACCATGGACCACGTTGTCTACCATTGCCGCGCGGTAGCGCGCGGCTTGAACCGTCCGTTTCTCATGGCCGATCTGCCGTTCATGAGCTATCCGTCGAAAGAGCAGGCGCTCGCCAACTCCGTGCGGCTGATGCAGGAGGGCGGCGCCAAGATGGTGAAGCTTGAAAGCGGCGCGGGCCAGACCGAGACCGTCGAGTTTCTCGCCTCGCACGACATTGCAGTCTGTGCGCATCTCGGACTGCGGCCGCAGTCGGTGCACAAATCGGGCGGATTTCGCGTGCAAGGGCGGGATATTGATGCCGGCGAGCGCATGCTGCATGACGCTAAGAAGCTCGAATCCGCGGGCGCCGACATGCTGCTCCTCGAATGCATTCCGGCAGAGCTCGGAAGGCAGCTGACCGCTGCCGTGCGCGTGCCCGTCATTGGTATCGGCGCGGGCCCGGACACGGACGGACAGATTCTCGTGCTCTATGACGTGCTCGACATCACGAGTGGCAAGAAGCCGCGCTTCGTTAAGAACTTCATGACCGACGCAGGCACGAACCTGCAGGCTCTGAAGAACTACGTGCAGGCCGTGAAGAAGCGCGAGTATCCGGCGGCGGAACACTCTTTCTGAGCGTGCGGCGCTAAGTCGATGGACACCGTTACGACCATTGCCGCGGTGCGCGCGCGGGTGCGGCAGTGGCGCAAGAACGGCGAGCGCATTGCCTTTGTACCCACGATGGGCAACCTGCATCCGGGTCACATCAGCCTGATCGAGGCCGCGCGCCGCAGCGCGGCGCGCTTCGTGGCGAGCATTTTCGTCAATCCGATGCAGTTCGGCCCCAACGAGGACTTCGCGCACTACCCCCGCACAGCGACGAAAGATGCGCACATGCTAAGCGCCGCGGGCTGCGATCTCATGTTCATGCCGGACGCGAGGGAGATCTATCCGCTCGGGCCCGAGCG
>DAITPA010000097.1:0-3807 GCA_036833805.1 Steroidobacteraceae bacterium
CACCTACACCGTGCGCAGCGGCGACACCCTGTTGCAGATCTCGCGACTCTTTCAGGTCTCGATCGCCGAGATTACCCACTGGAACAGCCTCTCGAGCGCGAGCCTCTGGCCGGGTCAGAAGCTGATCATCCGGGTCCTGAACCGACACGGCTGATGGGGTTCCTCGACGGCAAGCGCGCGCTCATCGTCGGCGTTGCGACCGAACGCTCCATCGCCTGGGGCATTGCGCAGGCGATGCATCGCGAAGGAGCCGAACTTGCGTTCTCCTACGTCAACGACAAATTAAAGGAGCGGGTTGAGCCGCTCGCGGCAAGTTTGGGTTCGACCCTGACGCTGCCGCTCGACGTCACCGTCGACGCGCAGATCGATGCCGCCTTCGATCGTCTGAAGCGCGAGTGGGGGCACCTCGACATACTGGTGCACGCGGTAGCCTTTGCCCCTCGTGAAGCGCTCGCAGGGGGCTTTGTCGCAGCCACGAGCCGCGAGTCCTTCCGCATTGCGCATGACGTGTCGAGCTATAGCTTCACGGCGCTGGCGCGCGGCGCGCAGCCCCTAATGGCCGGCCGCCAAGGCGCCCTCCTCACGCTGTCGTATCTCGGCGCCGAGCGCTCGATCCCGGCCTACAACGTGATGGGTCTCGCCAAAGCGAGCCTGGAGGCGAACGTGCGATTCCTCGCGGCCGATCTGGGCCCCGTCGGCGTGCGCGTGAATGCGATCTCAGCAGGTCCGATCAAGACTCTTTCGGCGGCGGGTATTGAGGGCTTTCGCAAGATGCTGGGTCACGTCGGTGCTGTTGCGCCGTTGCGGCGCAATGTGACACTCGAGGATGTCGGCAATGCCGCGGCCTTTCTCTGCTCGCACCTTGCCGCGGGGATTACCGGTGAGATCCTGCATGTCGACAGCGGCTTCAGCACCGTCGGCATGACCTTTGCGCACGAAACGGAAGATTAAAACCCTCGATTATTCAAAGGCCTTGGGGTTCTTCTTCACGTCGGCTTTGCGGCGCACTTCCCCCATATAGGCCTCCACATCCCCTTCTGCCTGGCGGTTCAGCGCCTTCTGGGCAGCCTCGGCGTCGGCTTTCGCATCGGTCACATCGCCGCGCGTGCGCAGGCTCGTCACGGCAAACAACGCCGCGCCGCCTTCGGCGAGCTGCACCGCTCGAAAGACCGGCTTGCCGTCGGGTTTAGGGGCACGGAACACCGCTTCGCGAATGGGTGCTGGCACCGACGGATCCGCCCGGCCGACAAAGTGCGCAGGTTCCGCCGTCACACCGAGCTCATGCAGCACTTGATCGAAGGATGCGCCGCCAACGAGCTTGTCGTGAGCCTCACCTGCCGCCTTGACCGCAGCCTCGTTGCCGCGCTCCTTGAGAATCGCCGCCATGATGACCTCATGAACCTCATCCACGGGCTTAGGAGCCGCCTTGTGATGCTCGAGGTCTTTCACGATCACGATGCGATCCTCACCCAAGAGCACCGGACCGCCGATATGGCCTTCATCGAGCACGGCACTGCTGAACACCACCTCCTGCAGCTCCTTTGAGGTGCCAAGCGGCGCGCCGCCGACGCTGCGCAGAAATTGCGCAACCTGTCCCGTCTGCAACTGGAACTCCTTCGCGACGGCGTCAAAATCGGCGCCCGGCTGCTCGAGCCTTCGCTGCAAGTGCTCCTGGCGATCGCCGAAGCGATCGGCGGCTTTGTCGCGCCGCACCTGCGCCTCGATCTCGCCGCGGGCCTGCTCGAAGGTCTGCGTCTTGCCCTGTTGGATCTCATCGACCCGGATGATGTGGTAGCCGAACTGCGTCTTCACCGGCCCGCGGATCTCGCCGACCGGGGCGCTGAAGAGCGCATCGCTCAAGCCGATGAAATTGCTGCGCTCGCCCCAGCCCAGGTCGCCGCCCTTGGAGGCCGAGCCGACATCCTGTGAGTATTGTTTGGCAAGCGCCGCGAAGTCCTTGCCGGAGCGCGCTTCAGTGAGAATATCCTCAGCTTTCTTGCGGGCGGTGGCGTCGCCGTCCTTGCCGGCCGGGATCTGAATCAGAATGTGACTTGCGCGGCGCTTCTCAGGCACCTGATAGCGATCCTTCGCCTTGGCGTAAGAGTCGCGCAGCTCATTCTCGGCAACCGTCATTTGGGCTGCCAACTGATCGAGGCGCAACTCGCCGTATTCAAGCTTCACCGACTCGAGCGTCATGTACTGCGCGTGATGGCTTGCGTAGTAGGCCGCAACGACTGCTTCATCAACCCCACTGGTGCCTTGAAACTTGGCCGGAGTCAGGAGCGCATAACGCACCTCGCGCTGCTCGTTGGTGAGCGCCCGCAGGCGCTCGCTCTCGCGTGCCGTCAAAAAGTCCGACGCCTGCATCGGCATCTGCACCTGCATGCGCTCGAGCTCCTCGCGCGTTTTCGCCGTGAAGGTGACAAGCGAAATGCCGGCCTGCGCCAGGCGCGCCTTCGCCGCCTGCGGTGAGTACTTGCCGTCGATCTGAAACGCGGCTTGGTTCCTGATGGCCTCCTGGATCTGAGCATCGTTAACCCGATAGCCCAAGTCGCGCGCGTGCTGCGTAAGCGCCAGATCGCGCACTTTGTTTTCGAGGAGCGCATTCTGCACGTTCGATTTCATCTCGGCAGGTATCTCCCCGCCGAACTGCTGCTGCCAGCGCGACTGCTCGCGCATCCAGTCCGCGCGTACCTCTTCTATCGGCACCTTCTCGGCGCCGACCTTGGCTGCAAAATCGGCGCCATTCAAGTTGATGTTGACGATGCCGTATGCGCCCCACGCGGCAAACACGAGCGCAAGCGCGCCCAGCAGCACGATTGCGAGCCATCTTTGCGACTGCAATGAATCGCGAATTTTTTGCAGCATGGTCTTTTTTAAAGTTGCTGGCGGAGTGGACGGGATTCGAACCCGCGACCCCCGGCGTGACAGGCCGGTATTCTAACCAGCTGAACTACCACTCCGTCCTGGTCAGCCGCTAATAGTACAATGCACACCCCCTTGGCGCTATCCTCTTGCCCGGCCCGAAACGGCCATAGCGTCGCTGGATTGCCGCGCTGACTAACGGATTGGGCAGAAAATGCAAGCTGCCCCGCATTAAGAACACGTTGCCAGGCGTGCCGAATGCTCCGGCGCGAATTACCATGATTACGATCTATCACAACCCCGCTTACGGCACCTCGCGCAATACGCTTGACCTCATCCGCAACAGCGGCGCCGAACCTACGATCATCGAGTACCTGAAAACACCGTCGAGCCGCGCAACGCTCGTCGAACTGATCGCGGCCATGCACATCGCGGCGAGCGACCTGTTGCGACGAAGGGGAACGCCCTACAATGAACTGCGGCTTGACGATCCGAAGTGGAGCGAGGACGAACTCATCGACTTCATGCTCGAGCAGCCAATCCTGATCAATCGTCCTATCGTCGTCACGCCATTAGGCACTGCGCTCTGCAGAGCGTCGGAGGCAGTCCTCGATCTCCTGCCATCGCCACCGCGAGGCGAGTTTAGAAAAGAACATGGCGAACTCGTTATTGACTCGCACGGCCGACGTGTTGCAGGCACGGGCTGATGTATGTGAGTTCAATAGTGTGGAGTGTGCGTGAGTGCAGCGCAGGCTCTTCGCCGTCGACCTTGCATGTGCCGCAACACCGCCCGCGAAACGTCGCAATGACGTGAGGGCGTAAGCGCGGCTGAAAGCGCTATGATTACCGAATGGTTGGACCGCAGGCCGATCCGCGATCAGCCGCAGCTCCACCAAATCTGCTGACGGGATCGAATTGAATGCAGACGGGACTGATCTGCAA
>DAITPA010000098.1:0-3632 GCA_036833805.1 Steroidobacteraceae bacterium
AAATTCCGCGTGGCGCCCGTTGCATTTGGCACCACCGAGCACAACAGAGCACAACCAAACACGCAAAAGTCCCGCAAACACCTGGCTAATTCAGAAGCTCAAAGTAGTACTTGTATTTACGTTCTAGAAATTAAGCCGCGCGACCTGCTGGGTCTGACAGGAAGTGACGGATACTTGTCAATTGACAATCGTCTGTAAGAATGTGTCAGATGGTGACCTTCTCGCCGTCCTCTTTGAGCACTAGACGGTCCGGGGGTGGCAGAAAATCCTCCATCACTTCAAGCCGACCCATGGGCTCATCTGTGTTCGTTGCGTTTCATAGACCTTCTTTCCTTCGCGCCAATAGCCTGCGCCGATGATGCAGATGACCTGTGGGTGCAATTTCTCAAGAAGTTTCTACGCGATCAACACACGGTTGAAGAGCTCCTGCAACTCTTTCAGGGTGCAGTGCTTGCCTATCTCATTACGGGCGATCCTGAACCCGGCACACGCTCCCTAGCGCGCATCTTCCGAAAGCAGGGCGACGCAAGGACAAGCAATTTAATAAATTCATCTTCGGACCGCATCTGCGCTGTCAGCGAGTCTCATGTGTCATACCCCTGTCGCGGGAACACTGCGTGTCTCTTAAACAAGACACTGCCGAAATATCGCTTTACGACAGCGCGCGCGTAAATTGAACTCGGATGCGGCACACTCGTTGTGCTTGCCAATGAGCTCAAAAAACCACAGCTTCGTCGAAGGTTTTTCCCATCGCTGAGCACACGCGATGCCCGTCGTTCTTGGCTACCGCGCTGTATCTGCTCGCGGCGGCAGCTCTTCTGCACGCGTCCTTTGCATGGGCGGCTGATCCGCAACCGTATCGGGTGGACATCGCCTCGACTGGGAATCGCGTATTCGATTCGACACTCAAGGCAACGTCGCAGCTCGAAGCATTGCGCAAGACAGTTCCCGTGGCTCCGTTTGCTCTGATCGCGCGTGCCCGAGGCGATATCCATCGGCTCAAGACCGTTCTCGAGAGCTTCGGCTATTACGACGGCTCGGTCGCGATCACGATCAATGGCCAGACGCTTGATGAGCCAAGTCTCGGCGAGATTTTGGGCGCGCTGCCGAAGGGAAAGGACGTGCTGTGCAAGGTCACCTTCATCCTCGGGCCGCTCTACCACATCGGCCGAATCGAGATCGATGGATCGGTCCCGGACTTCGCGCGCGGCGAGTTGGCGCTCGCATCCGGCGCGCCCGCGGTCGCCGCCGACATCCTCGCGGCGGGCGCGCGCTTGCTCACGACACTTGAGAATGACGGCTTTGCATTCGCCAAGGTCGATGCACCCGTGGCCTATCAGGATCCCGAAAACCACGTGCTGAACGTGAGCTTTCACGCCGTGGTTGGATCGCGCGTTCAGATCGGTGAGATCCAGTTCGAGGGGCTCAAGCGCGTGCACGAAAGACTCCTGCGCCGGCGGCTGCTGCTGCACACCGGCGAGCCCTACTCCGCCATCGCGATCGAGAAAGCACGCAAGGACCTGCTCACGCTCGGCGTCTTCGACGCGGTCAGCATACGCCTCGCCGAGGCGCCGGATCCGCAGGGGCGAGTCGGCCTCACGTTCCAGATGCGCGAGCGGCCGCGGCATGCCGTGAGCGTCAATGCCGGTTACTCGAGCGATCTCGGCGGTAGCGCCGGTGTCACGTGGACCGATCGGAACGTGCGCGGTAACGCGGAGCAACTCGTTCTATCCGCCTCGGTGATCAATCTGGGCGGCACGGCCACCACCGGCCTCGGCTACGACACGAGTGCCAAGTACATCATCCCGGATTTCGCACATCGCGACCAGCAGCTGCAGTTTGCGGTGGGCGCCATCAAGCAGTCGCTGCAAGCGTACGACCAAACGGCGGAGACTTCCGGAGTGACGTTGAGCCGCAAGCTTTCCAGCGAATGGAGTGCAAATGTTGGGATATCCGCGGTGCACGAGACCATCATTCAAGAATCGATTGCCCATGTGTACACGCTGTTCGCGCTGCCGCTTGGCGTTCTCTATGATTCGACGGGCCTCAGCTCGCCGCTCATCGATCCGACCCATGGACAGCGTGCCTCGCTCAGCATTGCGCCGACCCTTTCGCGCGGCCAGCCGAACGCGACTTTTTTCGTGACTCAGGCGAGCATCGCCGAATATCTTGATCTGCACCGGATCTTCCGCACCGAGCCGAGGCGCAGTGTCATCGCGGTGCGCGCGCTGGCAGCCAATGCCATCGGCGCCAGTGGATTCGATGAGGACATCAATGGTCAGGAGGTACGTGTTCCCAATCTACCCCCCGATCAGCGCTTTTATGCCGGCGGCAGCGGCACTGTGCGCGGCTATCGTTACCAGTCCGTGGGACTGCAGTTTCCCGACGGCAATCCGGTCGGCGCCACGGCGATGACCGCCTTCAACCTCGAGTACCGGCAACGCATCGGCACCGACTACGGCGCTGCGTTTTTTGCCGACGCGGGCGAAACAAGCGAGAGCTTGAGCCCTTTGGCGGGCATTCTCCACAGCAGGCGCTGCAGCTCAAGCGAACCCTTGGTGGGTACGGCACCCGTGCAAAGCACAACGACCTGCTGGGCGGTGGGTGTCGGCGTCGGCGCGCGCTATTACACGTCGATCGGCCCGCTGCGGCTCGACATTGCGGTGCCGACCTTTCGCCGTCCCGGCGACGATCGCTTTGAGGTCTACATTGGCCTCGGCGAGGCATTCTGATGCGTCGCGGCTTGCGCATTACCTCCTGGATCGTCGGCTCAGTGCTGCTCTCGGGCGGGGCGCTCGTGGGAGCGCTCCTGATAGCGGGCAATACCGCAGGCGGCAGGATCTGGCTTGAGCACGTCACGGCCGGCGTGACTTCCGGCCACGTGCGCATCTCGGGGCTCGCGGGCTCCTTTCCGGCTGCAATTGATTTGCAGCAACTGCAGCTCAGCGACGCGCGCGGGACCTGGCTCACCGCGCAGCGCGTCGCGCTGCACTGGTCGCCGCTTGCGCTCCTCGCACGGCATGTCACGGTCGAAAGTCTCATCGTTGGACGGCTTGTGATCGAGCGCGCGCCCGTGAGCGAGCCTTCTAAGAAGGACTCAAGCACACGCCTGCCGCAGATCGACGTCGGGCGACTCTCGATCGGCGCGCTTGAACTGGGTCCACAGCTCACCGGACTGCGAGCCACACTCGCCGTCCAGGGTTCGGCGCACTTGATATCTCTAGAGAACGCGGCCGCGCACATCACGGCGCGGCGCACGGATGGCCGAGGGGGCGATTACGCGCTCACGCTGCGTTTTGATCCTGCCCGTATGGATGCCAGTGTGAAGCTCGATGAACCCGCGGGTGGCGCGCTCGCTAACTTGCTGCATTACCCAGATCTGGGCGCGCTGACGCTCGTAGCGAACCTCTCCGGGCAACGCAGTGCCGAGCATGTCGAAGTCAGCGCTCGAGCAGGACAGCTGCAAGCTCACGCCGCGGGAATCCTCGATCTCAATCACGAGTCAGCCGATGTTGCCTACACCCTTACCGCCTCCGCAATGGCGCCGCGCCCGGAACTTTCCTGGCAAAGGATCGCGCTGCGAGGGCGCTGGCAGGATACGGTCAGCGCGCCGCACGCGAGCGGCCGCCTGG
>DAITPA010000099.1:0-3630 GCA_036833805.1 Steroidobacteraceae bacterium
CACTGGGCGCTTATGTTCTCTACCAGCACCATCTGTGAACGGTTTTAGGATTACGCGGGATTTCGTTCGTTAGGGGGCGCCGCCCCCAAAATCGTTCCTCGCGCTTTTTTCGTGCAAGTCCTGGTTTTGGGTTTGATCTTGACGTGTTTGACAATATCGTCTGATTGAACCAAACGCAGTCGTAGGTCGAGGCTGCGGTCGCGATGTGAGGCACGCGGACGCCTCGCATACATCGATGAATCGCTTTCGCGGTATGCTGTTCCCGGACGCCGGATAAACGAAGGCCCGGGTAAGTTCTTGGCGGAACCCCGGGCCTTCTACACGCTCGCACGCATAAAGGCGCGTTCGCGTTGCCTTTATGCCAGCGGTGCGCGGCTTTGTCCAGTGCTACGTGCGGGAGGCATGAGGACAAACGAGAAGACGTATCGGCTGTACACCTGCCGGCGCTGCGCAATGCAGGTGCTCATCTGCCGCGATTGTGATCACGGCAACCTGTACTGTGCGGGTGAGTGCGCGCAGATCTGCCGGCGCGAGTCGTCGTGCCGCGCTGCTAAACGCTACCAGTTAAGCCACCGCGGAGCGTGTCGGCATGCTGCCCGGCAGAGCGCTTGGCGTATGCAGCAAGCAAAAATAGTGACTCATCAGGGTTCCCTTGCGGGCGCCGCCACGCTCATAGTGGCGGCCGTCTCAACCCAAGCCACGACCGAGGGGACCCATGTCGACATTTCATCGATTCAACCGCCACCACCGCTGCAGGGCATACCGCGCGCGGGGCTCAGTGCGGCCTCTACACGCGCGCATGCTCGCTGGCACGCGCATCGCTTTACGCCATCTGCGCACAGCTGCAGCTTCTGTTGGCGTGCGCTGCCGGCTTTCGCTCACTTCGGTCCACTGCGCAGTGGACCGTGAGCAGGGGCGGGCACGATGATCACGCCCGCGCTCGAGGCCGATATTCTGCGGCTTCATCACGTCGAACATTGGCCAATTGGCACCATTGCGGCGCAATTGAGAATCCATCACAGCACCGTGAGGCGAGTGCTCGCCCAAGCTGGCGTGCCGACGGGGCAAGCGATCCTGCGCCCCTCGATCGTGGATCCGTACCGCGCGTTCATCATCGAGACATTGACGAAGTACCCCACGTTACGCGCCTCCCGGGTTTACACGATGGTGCGTGAGCGCGGCTACCCCGGCGCCGCTGATTACTTCCGCGCTCTCATTGCACGACTGCGCCCGCGGCGTGCTGCTGAAGCGTACTTGCGGCTACGCACGCTGCCCGGAGATCAAGGACAAACCGATTGGGCTCACTTCGGCGAGTTCAACGTGGGGCGCGCGATGCGTCCGCTGATGGCCTTCGTGATGGTGCTCTCCTACTCGCGTAAGTTCTTCCTGCGCTTCTATCTGGGCGCGGCGATGAACTACTTCATCCGTGGTCATGTCGATGCGTTCGCCGCGTTTGATGCCGTTCCAAGGGTGCTGCTCTACGATAATCTACGCAGCGCTGTACTCGAGCGTTCGGGCGATGCGATCCGTTTCCATCCCACGCTGCTGGAGTTGGCCGCCCACTACCGCTTCGAGCCCCGCCCAGTGGCGGTGGCGCGCGGAAATGAAAAAGGGCGAGTCGAGAGAACCATTCGTTATGTGCGCGACGCCTTCTTCGCTGCGCGCACCTTCCGCGATGTGGATGATCTGAATGCGCAGGCCGACGCCTGGTGCCAGGGTCAAGCTGCCGACCGGCCGTGCCCGGAGGACCGCACGCGCACCGTGCGCGCGGTCTTCGAAGAAGAGAAGCCACGACTGCTCAGTTTGCCCGGCAACCCGTTCCCGACCGAGGAGCGCCTCGCGGTGAGCGTGCACAAAACCCCCTACGCGCGCTTTGATCTGAATGACTACTCGGTGCCCCACACGCACGTCCGGCGCACCCTCATCGTGCTCGCTACGCTCGATACGGTGCGCATTCTCGATGGGCAGGAACTGCTCGCCACCCATGCGCGCAGTTTCGATCGCGGTGCGCAAATCGAAATAGAAGCCCACCTCAAAGATCTCACCGCTCACAAGCGCGCCGCCCGTGGGCACCGTGCGCAAGACCGCCTGCACCACGCCGCACCCAGTGCGAAGCCACTGTTTCTGCTCGCCGCCGAACGCGGCTCACACTTGGGCGTGCTCACGCGCGGCCTGCTGGCACTTCTCGATACCCACGGTGCAAGCGCGTTGGAAGCGGCCATCGCCGCCGCACTGGCCGAAGACGCCGCGCACCTGGGCGCCGTGCGTCACTTTATCGATAGCCACGCCCACGCCCGCGGCCAACGCCCACCCATCGCGGTGGTGCTGCCCGACGACCCGCGCCTGCAGGCGATCAACGTGCGCCCGCAGCCGTTAAGCGATTACGAACAACTCACCCCCAAGGAGACCGACCATGAACGCACCGACGACGACAACGAGCCTAAATCTTGAGACGGTCCGTCAGCGCCTGCGCAAGCTCGGCCTCTACGGCCTGCTGGCTCAGGCCGAAACGCTGATGCTCGAACCATGGTTTGCGCGCGTCATCGAAATCGAAGAAGCCGAGCGCACGCGCCGCTCTCTCAAACGCCGCCTCGATGACGCCCGCCTGGGCGCCTTCAAGCCCGTCGCCGACTTCGACTGGGCCTGGCCCACCAAGTGCGACCGCAGCTTGATCGAAGAACTGTTCTCGCTCGCCTTCATCGAGGAGTCCGCCAACGTGGTGTTCATCGGAACCAATGGCCTGGGCAAAACCATGCTGCTCAAAAATCTCGCCTACCAGGCCGTATTGCATGGACACACCGCTCGCTTCATGCGCGCCTCCGACATGCTCCATGACCTCGCGGCGCAGAATTCCACCACCACGCTGGCACGCCGCCTGCACCGCTATACCACTCCGACTGTCCTCCTCGTCGATGAAGTCGGTTATCTATCCTATGACGCGCGCTACGCCGATCTGCTCTTCGAGGTCGTGACCCGCCGCTACCAGAGTCAGGGGCACCCTATTCTGCTCACTACGAACAAAGCCTTCGGCGAATGGAACCAGGTCTTTCCCAACGCCACCTGCGTCGGCACCCTCGTCGACCGGCTCGTGCACCGCTGCGAAATCGTTGGCTTGGAGGGGGAAAGCTACCGCCTCAAGGAGGCTAAGGAGCGCACTGAGCGCAAAGCCAAAACCCGTAACTCAACTCCGCGCAAGCCGCGCTCAACATCATGATGCAACCTAACGATTTGCCCCTGCTGTGTCTGCCCACTGATATGTCCGATGAGGCGGTTGCCAAGCTCGTCGAGTTTCTCTACGAACTAACCGAGGGACTCGAGCGCCATTACTTCTCACAGCTACATCGCTACTACCACAGAAACGACTCCTCTGAGCCCGAGCCCGATCTCGCGCCTCCGACAAGCGATCGGCCTTTCTGATTACGTTTGCCCCGATCGCTGCGCCTACTGCGACCACCTTCTACGCCCCATACGCGCTCGCCGCCCACCACATCAAATTCGCGCCCTACCATTAAAATGACGCGCTTCTACTTCGCCGCCAACAGCAGGACAAGATCGGACCAGTCGAGTAGCGAAAGGACCTTGAGGATGATTTCCGATTCGGTCATCGCCTCGTTGAGCACGCTATCGCCC
>DAITPA010000100.1:0-3539 GCA_036833805.1 Steroidobacteraceae bacterium
AATACATACACCGCACGTATCCCGGCATTCCCGTAATCCTCGATGCCAAGCGCGGCGACGTCGGCAGCACCGCCGAGAAATACGCTATCGAGGCCTTCGAGCGCTACGGCGCCGATGCGGTCACGGTCAATCCCTATTTGGGCGGTGATTCGCTCGAGCCGTTTCTGCGTTATGCGGACAAAGGCGTCATTGTCCTGTGCCGGACCTCCAATGCCGGAGCGCGCGATCTGCAGGACCTCGACGTCGGCGGCAAAAAGCTCTTCATGGCCGTCGCCGAGCTTGTCGCCACGCGCTGGAACGGCAACGGCAACTGCCTGCTCCTGATGGGTGCGACGTACCCGCAAGAACTCGCGCAGGTTCGCGCCATCAGCGGCAACATGCCGTTCCTCGTGCCCGGCGTCGGTGCGCAAGGCGCGGACATCCGCGAGGTCGTTAAGAACGGACAAAGCGCGCAAGGCACCGGACTCATCGTGAGCTCATCGCGCGCGATAGTGCATGCCTCATGCGGCGTCGATTTCGCGACCGCTGCGCGCGCGGCGGCGGTTGCGCTGCGCGATGCGATCAATGCCGCCCGCATACGGGGCCATGCTGCGTAGCGCACGACGCGCGGGCCTGCTTGCGCTTGCGGCCGCTGCGCTCTTCGCCTGCGCAAAGCCGCCCGATTTGGGCCGTGCGCACGGCGGCGGCGCTCACGGCGCAATCCTGCTGCGCGGCAACGGCACCGGGCCCGATTCCCTCGATCCGCAAAAAGCCCGAGTCAATGAGGCGCATACGATCCTGCGCGATCTCTATGAATGCTTAACCTCGCTTGACAAGACTGCCAGCGCCGCGCCGGGCGTCGCGACCCGCTGGGACACGAGTGCCGATGGGCGCACCTATACGTTCCATCTGCGCCCGGAAGCGCGCTGGTCAAACGGCGATCGCGTGGTTGCCGCGGATTTCCTCGGCGCATTGCGCCGCCTGGTGGATCCGGCCACCGCCTCGCAGTACGCCCAGGTGATTGACGTCGTCGTGAACGCGCACGCGATTATTGAAGGCAAGCAGCCGGTCGCGAGCCTCGGCGTTAGCGCTCCCGATGATGCCACGGTCGTCATACAGCTTGCGGGACCGGCGCCCTATCTGCCGGGATTGCTGTCGCACCCCAGCACCTGTCCGATCCATCGGGCAACCCTTGCGCGCTACGGCGCGGCCTTCACGCGTCCCGGCGTCATGGTGTCAAACGGCGCCTTCGTCTTGCAAGAATGGCTACCCGGCTCACACGTGCTTGCGATCCGCAACCGCCACTACTGGAACGATCGTGCGACGCATCTGGATGCCGTTAAGTATCTACAGATCCCGGATGAAAGCGCGGAGCTTACGCGCTACCGCGCCGGCGAGCTGCATATCACAGCGGCCGTGCCGCGAGGGGACTTTGACTGGATCAAGGCGCACCTGGCGAAAGAGCTGCACATCGCGCCGCAACTGAATACCTATTATTACGGCTTCAATCTGCACCGCGCCCCATTCAAAGACCATGCGGGCCTGCGGCGCGCGCTGTCGCTCGTTATCGACCGCGAGAAGCTCGCCGAACGCGTGCTGCGGGTGGGCGAGCTGCCCGCCTACGGCTGGGTGCCGCCGGGCATCCATGACTACACGCCGCAATCGTTTGACTATCGCAGCATGGCGCTCGGCGAGCGCGTGGGCGAAGCGCGCAAGCTGTACGCGACGGCGGGATTTTCGCAGCAGCGGCCGCTGTCAATTGAGCTGCGCTACAACAGCGGCGAGATCCACACCAAGCTTGCGATCGCGGTCGCCTCGATGTGGAAAGAAGCACTGGGCGTTGACACGCAGCTCGTCGCAGTGGAGTTCAAGTCTCTCCTTGAGGACATCGACCAGGGCAATGTGCAGATATTTCGTTCGAGCTGGGTCGGCGACTACAACGACGCCTACACCTTTGCGCAATACCTGAAGAGTGATTTCGGCATCAACCTGCCGCACTACAAGAATCCCGAATATGACGCGCTCTTAGCACAGGCCGCGCAGGAGGTTGACGTGGGGCAGCGGCGCCGGCTCCTGGAACAGGCCGAACGTCTCATGCTTGCAGAGCATCCGCTCATTCCCCTCTACTTCTATGTCAACAAGCATCTCGTGAAGCCTGCCGTCAGCGGCTGGTACGACAATGTGATGAATGTTGTCTACAGCAAGGATCTGGCGCTCGCCGCTGCCAACTAGCGAATCTGCAGCCAGCCCATGCTGGGCCGGAAATGCAGCAGCCGCGGCGCGCCCGCGGCGATGTCGGCGGAGATCTCCACAATATTGACGTCGGCGAGAAAGTGCCTCACCAGCGTCAACACTGAATCGCAGGCGCCGTCGCGTTCGGCGCCCGCGGGCAGGTGCGCGACAATTTTGGCCTGCAGGTTGCGCGCCGCGGGCGCGGTTTCGCGCAGGCACTGCACGCAACGGTCAAGCAGCAGCAGTTCCGTTGCAAGTGTCGTGTCGGTGACGTCGACGGGTTTCGCGCCGCGCATGATGAAGCGCAGGTGCAGGAGCGCGCCCGCCTCGTGCACGGCGTCATAGATGCATACCGCGAGCGCCGACTGCAGGTCGACTGTGAAAACAGCATCGTCCGCGACGACTTCGAAGCGATCGGGCGGCACGTTGACTTGCCGGTGAGGCGTCTGCATGACTCGCTGTATACCGTCATGCGGCGGAGGAGGTGGCCTTCAGCTCTCCAAACTTTGAACTGCCGCACGCGCCGGCTGCTGTGAATGCGTACCCGTTCCGTGGACGCAAAATCGTATTATGACGGCGCTATGACGTGAGACACGGATGCAAAGTTCTAGGCAGGCGAACTAGAATGCCGTGCTCGGGCATTTGCATCCCGACAAAGGACCGCAAGCAGCATGAATGATTTTTATTCAATGCCTGTGCAAAGCATCGACGGCGCGCCGGATCTGCTCGGCGCGCTGCGCGGTTGGGTGGCACTGGCCGTCAATGTGGCGAGCCGCTGCGGCTACACGCCGCAGTACGCGGGCCTTGAACAATTGCATCGCGAGCTGCGCGCCGAGCGCTTTACGGTGGTCGGCTTTCCGTGCAATCAGTTCGGCAAGCAGGAACCGGGGGGCGAGGCTGAGATCATGCGCTTTTGCCAGGCGACCTACGATGTCAGTTTCCCGATGAGCGCCAAGCTTGAAGTGAACGGGCCGCAGCGTCACCCGCTGTATACGTTCCTGACCGCCGCCGAGAACGGCTTTCCGGGGGATATCGGCTGGAATTTCGAGAAATTTTTGATCGGTCGTGACGGCCGGGTAATGAAGCGCTACCCTTCAGATACCAAGCCCGAGGATAAGGGGCTAATGCAGGATATTGCGGACGCTCTCGACTGACGGGTCCGTAGAGGGGGGATTTCAATGCTGACAGTACGGCACTTGCTCCAGCAAAAAGATCGGGCGGTTCTCGCGGTCGCTCCAGATGATCCGGTGCTCGAGGCCATCCGGGCGATGGCGGAGCATCATGTCGGAGCGCTCCTCGTCATGCAGAACAACGAGCTCCTCGGGATC
>DAITPA010000101.1:0-3388 GCA_036833805.1 Steroidobacteraceae bacterium
CAGTTGCACCACTGCGCCGTCGGTTAAGCGGTCGCCGCCTTCGGTAATCACCCGCTCGCCGACTTTCAAGCCCGAGGCGATGGCGAGCTGGTCGCCCGCCGCATGACCGCGCGTGACGGCCCGCACGGAGACCGTGCGGTTGTCGTTCAGCACATAGACGAAGTCGCCATTGGCGCCGCTCCTGACGGCGGCGGCCGGCACGACGACGGCTGCCTTCACGGTATCGAGCAACAGGCTCACATTGACGAACTGGCTCGGAAAGAGCACCCCCGAATCATTTGCAAAGCGCGCCTTTGCTTTGATCGTGCCGGTATTGACGTCGATCTGGTTGTCGAGCGTCGAGAAGCTTCCCTGCGCAAGCACGTTGGTGCGCGTGCGGTCGAACGCCGTTGCGGCAAGTTCAGCGCCGCTTGCGAGGCGCTTTTGGATGCGCGGTACATCGTCCTGCGACACCGTGAACGCGACGTCAATGGGATTGACTTGGGTGATGACCACGATACCCGTTGCGCTGCCGGCACCGACATAGTTGCCAACATCAACGAGGCGCAAGCCGGTACGGCCGCTCACCGGCGCTGTGATGCGGCTCCATTCCACATTGAGGCGGGCGGTGGCGAGCGTCCCTTCGTCGGTCTTCACCGTTCCTTCGAGCTGCTTCACGAGCGCGACTTGTGTCTGCACGTCCTGTTCGGCAATGGAGTCCTGCTTCAGCAAGGTGCGGTCGCGGTCGGCCAGAATCCGCGCATTCGCAAGCTGCGCCTGATCGCGCAGCAATACGCCCTCGGCCTGGGTCTGCGCCATGACGAAGGGTCGCGGATCGATCACGGCAAGGACATCTCCAGCGTGCACAAGTTGGCCTTCGCGAAACGATATCTCCTTCAGCACACCCGCGACCTGCGGGCTCACCGTAACGGTCGCGGGGGGCGTCACCGTGCCCAAGGCCTCAATCGTTACGGGAACATCCGCCTGCTTGACGGGCGCAACCCCAACCGTAGTTGTGGGCCGTACACGGCGCGAGGCGGCGCTATGGGCTTGACCATTTTGCGCAAGCGTTCGCGCCAGCCACGCGACGGCTAAGAACGCAACCAGAACGAGGATCACGCTCGCGATGCGCCCACCACGGCCCATGCGGCGCCACTTCTGGCCGAGCCCTTCCTTCTCCACAAAATCATCCGTCATCGCGTCCCACCTCATGGCACTCGTCTTGCGCGGCCGGTCGAAGGCCCGGCATTTTGACGCTCGCACGGCCTAAACGTTTCATCGTACCCGGGACCTAGGATGGGGGGAACCGCGAGTCGGCGGCAGCGGTGAGTGGCGCGGTTGGCTCCTTGACAATTCTTTGGACCCACGCTGCCGCGGCGCGCGCAACCGGTCCCACGTGGAAAGCGCGGCGGTCGAGGCAGCGCACAGGCCAAACGCCAATGAGTGCATTAGAGAGGAAGATCTCGCTTGCGGCTTCGAGTTCAGCCGGATCGAGGTCACGGACCACGGTTGATTGACCGCTCGCCTGCCAAGCTTCAAGGAGCGCCGCGCGCATGACGCCCGCGACCCCACAGCGCGTGACCGCCGGTGTGCAAACCACGCCGTCGATCACCGCATAGACATTCGTCATCGTCCCTGAGATGAGCCGTCCGTCCGCATCGAGCATGAGACCTTCTGCGATCGAGTCTGTGAGCCACTCGCGCCGCGCCAGCACCTGCGCACTGCGATCGAGGAGCTTAAGACCCGCAAGCTCGGGTTGCACTGCGAGGCGCGTGCGGCAGGTGATGACGGCTACGCCCTCGGCCGCCCATGCGAGCGGGCGCTGCCGCGGCGGCTCTGCGCGCACGATCTGTTGCGCTGTGTCGTGATCCGCGGCGTCGACCTGTGTCACGATAACTTTGACGACGCCTGTGCCGGGCATCGCCGCCTGTGCGGATATTTCTGCCACGAGTTGGGATTCAATGGGCGCACACATGCTAAGGCGGCTGCAACCGTCAAATAAGCGACTGAGATGGTGTTGCAGAAGGCGCGGCCGTCCATTGACGACGGCGAGCGTCTCAAATATGCCGCGAGCGCGCGGCAAGTCGCTACGCTGTGGCATCGGGCCCCAATGCGCGCAACAGTCCGCGGGCCTTCGCGCGCGTTTCTTCGAGCTCGCGCAGCGGATCCGAATCGGCGACGATTCCCGCGCCGGTGCGAAAGTTCATCGCATTGCCGATGAGCGTCGCGGTGCGAATGAGAATATTGAGATCGAGGCTGCCGTCGAGTCCCAAATAACCGCATGAGCCGGTGTATGCGCCGCGTGCTTCGTTCTCAAGTGCCGCAATGATCTGCATACACCTGATTTTCGGGCAGCCCGTGATTGTGCCGCCGGGAAATACGGCACGGATCACATCGATCGGTGACACGTCGCTGCGCAGACGCCCGCGCACGTTCGACACCAGATGGTGCACGTGTGCATAGCTCTCAACGATCGCATATTCGTCGACCGTTACGCTGCCCGCCGCGGCGATGCGGCCGATGTCGCTGCGTTCCAGGTCGAGCAGCATCACGTGCTCGGCGCGCTCCTTCGGATGCGCGGCGAGCGCCGCGATGACTTCGCGGTCGTTGCCCGTTCGCGGATGCGTACCGGCAATAGGCCGGGTCTGCACTTGCCCGTCACGACACTCGACCAGCCGTTCGGGGGAGGTCGACAGCACGCTCATCCAGGGCAGCTGCGCAATACCGCCGAAGGGACTCGGATTCGCGCGGCGCAGGCTTGCGTAGAGCGCCGCCGCAGAGATGCCGGGCGCCAGACGTCCGTGCCAGCCGCGCGACAGGTTTACCTGATACACGTCGCCCGCGCCGATGTGGGCCTGCGCCGCAGCGACCCGGCTGAGGAAAAGCTCAGGAGATTCCTCCTCGAGGCGGGTAAGGACGCGTGTACTCGACTCGATGGGATCTTGTGCAGCATCCAGGGCCTTCGCGAGCTCATCGATCAGCTCTTCGTGACCCGCTTCGGCCATGAGCCAGGTCGTCTTCTGCGCATGATCGTAGATCGCAGCAGCGTGCATCCGCTGCGCGAAGGCTACCGGCGTCGGCGCTTGCGGCAGGATGAGGGTTGTCTCAATCTCGTCGGCAAGTTCATACCCCAGGTAGATGAACCAACCGCCGGCAAAGGGCACGCCGAGCTCGGCCATCGGCTGTCGCTCGCGACGCCATTGCGCCTCGAATCGTAAGAGAAATGGGCTGCCGATGATCGTCTCGCCCGGGCCGGCCAACAGAATGTCATAGCGGCCGGTCCTGGGATGCTGCGCCGAGCTCTCGAGCAGCGCGGGGTAGCGCGACGGTTCAGCCGCATGCACGCCAAGCAGCGGCGGGCGGATGCCCTTGCCATAGCGCTCGTACCGATGCTTCTTGTAAGCCATTT
>DAITPA010000102.1:0-3239 GCA_036833805.1 Steroidobacteraceae bacterium
GGGCCGTAGAGCACGGCACTTGCTCATTGCGGACAGCGCAAATAGCGACTTTAAGTAGCACTTTTCGAGCACGATACACTGTTGCACGATACAGGCTGACTCGAGTCAGTCGGCTGGCTACGGAGCTCACCAGCATGGAGTGCTTCCGGTGTGCTCAAGCGGCGCACTGACTTGCGCTTGTTTCAGTAACACTAAAGACCGAGTTATGAAGACCGTGGATCTCATCGGCTGGCTAAGTTCGGCCGTGTTGCTCGCGACCATCGGCCGTCAAGTTTTCACCCAATGGCGTACGCGAAGTGCCGCGGGCGTATCACGCTGGCTCTTCATTGGCCAGCTGGACGCATCGTCGGGCTTCACCCTTTACAGTTATCTGCTGCACAATTGGGTGTTTCTTGTTTCTAATCTCGCATTGCTGCTAACCGCTGTGGGCGGCGAAATCATTTACTTGAAGAACAAGGACCCTACGCTACCTCGCTGATCCGCCACCATGCTGGCAAGAGGCTGCGTACTTCGCGCCGCTTGAAGCGATCGTCGATCAGATACAGAACGCCGCGGTCCGAAGGAGTGCGGATCACGCGCCCCGCCGCCTGCACCACCTTCTGGATGCCAGGGTATAGATAAGTGTATTTATAGCCGGCACCGAATATTGCGCTCATGCGGCGCTCGATCTCGGCATTGACGCAATTCAAGGGCGGAAGTCCAAGCGTCGCAATGAACGCGCCCACAAGACGCAAGCCTGGCAGATCAATTCCCTCCGCAAAGGCGCCGCCAAGAACGGCAAATCCTACGCCACAGTCGCCGGCAATGAAGCGCGCGAGAAAACCATCGCGCTCGGGCTCAGTCATCTGCCGTTCTTGCATCCATAGAGAAATACCTGGGTGCTGAGCCGACAGACGCGCAGCGACGGCATGCAAATATTCAAAACTGCTGAAGAAGGCGAGATAGTTCCCAGGCTGAGCTTCGAACTGCGCGGCGATAATTTCCGCGATCGGGGCGAGCGAACGCTCGCGATCGCGATAGCGCGTCGAGACCGACGGCACGAGCTTTACGGTCAGCTGCTCGGGGTGAAACGGCGAGCGCACATCTACACGCTTGGTGTCCTTCGGAAGACCAAGCACATCGAGGTAGAAATCATGCGGGGCGAGCGTCGCTGAGAACAGTATCGCGGCATGCGCCGCCGCGAAGCGTGGCGCGAGGAATCGACGCGGCAGGACGTTGCGCACGCATAGAATGGCGTGCACGTTTGCGCGCCGCGCGGGATCCGCAGCAGCTGACTTGGCAATCTCAAAAAGTGTGCCGCAGTCGAGTCCCGCTGCAAGGCGGCAGAAGCGCACGGTGTCAAAAAAGAACGCCTGCAACTTATCGGCTTGATGTTGCGGATCTTCGCTCAAGTAAGCGCGCGCCGCCGCGATGAATCCCTCGAGCGCCCGCAGGAGTGCAGCGGGCATGCTGTCGTACGCGCGATAGTCTTCCTGCTGTGTCCGCACGAGCTGCTGCCAGGCGCGATTGACACAGGCGAACGGCTGCTTGAGCGTCGCAGGCGCGCGCTGCCGAGCCTCAATGAAGACGCCATAATCAAGGGTGGCCGTGTACATCTTGCGTGCGCGTTCGACGAGGTTATGAGCTTCGTCGACCTGCACCGCGACACGCCAGCCAGCCGCGAGCGTCCAGCCGTACAGCATGGCATTCAAGTCGAAGTAATAGTTGTAATCGCCGACGGCAACGTCGCTCCAGCGGGCGAGTTCCTGAGTCAGATAGTACCGACAGACCGAATGCTTGAGCGCCAGCTCGCGCACCTGAATCTGATCCAGAAACTCAATGGTCATCGCCGCAGCGCGGGCAGCCGGCAGGCGATCATAGAAGCCGCGTGCGAGCGGGCAACCCGCCCCGTCGCAGGTATTTTCCGGGTATTCGCAGGCCTTCTTGCGCGCCACGAGCTCCACCACCCGGAGCGGTAAATTGGCGGCGGATGCCTTAATTCGACTGAGCGCAGCGAGCGCCAGGACTCGCCCCGAGGTCTTCGCGACCAAGTAGAAGACCTTGTCGAGCCGCGCCGCTGGCATGGCCTTCAACGCCGGAAACAGTGTGCCTATGGTCTTGCCGATCCCCGTCGGGGCCTGCGCCAGAAGGCTGCGCCCGTCGCGCACATTGCAATACACGGCTTCGGCGAGCTGCCTCTGGCCTGCGTGAAATTTGTCGTACGGAAAGCGCAGCGCCCCCAGAGCGCGATCGCGCGAGCGTCGATGAGCGGATTCAGACTCGGCCCAGTCAAGAAAGCGCTGGCAATGATCCACGAAGTGCTGCTCAAGAGCGCGCGCTGACTGCACCTCTACAAGGCTCGTTTCCTCCTCGGACGCAAGCTCGAAGTACACGAGCGCAAGACTGATCTCGCTCAAGCCTCGCGCTTGGCAGAAAAGCCAGCCATAGATGCGCAGCTGCGCCCAATGCAGTGCGCGATGATTGGCGGGCATGCGGCTCAAGTCGCCGCGGTAGGTCTTGAACTCCTCGAGCCGGTTCGCATGCGGATCATAGCCATCGGCCCGCCCCCGAACATGCAGAGTGCCGTAATCGGCCGCGACCATTACTTCAGTCTCATAACCTTCACCACGGCGCGAGGCAACGATGCGGTGACCCGCGACGCCTTCCTGAGCTGACGGTGAGGGCGTAAAGCGCGTGTCGAGATCACCTTGCTTCGACGTGAACTCGCACAGCACCCGAACGGCCACTTCGTACTTTGATCGTGGTGCAGAGTGGGAGTCGACCTCGGGCGCATCGGTTGCGAGTTGCATGAATAGCGAGTCTGCGAGCTCTGCAATGGTCGTGATCAATGAGCATAGGTCCGCGGCCGCGGCGGCGTCCATCCAGGACCCACGAGCGACCACCACTGTATGCCGCACTCAAACCTGGGTGCGCGCGCGGGCCTTGCTGAACCACGTCACGTCAAGGCAAGCAAAGCTGCCGGAATCTGCGACGTCCATCTCGTGCGGAGCGCTTCCGCAGGAGCTCGTATGGCCACGCTTGCGCTTGCAGAAGCGACGTGGCGCATGAACTTGTGCAGGCTGCCGCTTCCATCACAACGGCAAGCACCAAAGATCAGTACAAATGCACTCGAGCAATACAGGCGGCGGGTGCTGGCTTGGGCGGATTACGAATGAGCATCGAGCGGATTTTGCGCGCGCTTCCGAGCGCGTTCGCGCTCCGTCGCCATTTGCACACGCTGCTTGAACACCCGATCTTCC
>DAITPA010000103.1:0-2951 GCA_036833805.1 Steroidobacteraceae bacterium
GTTGGGCGCCGATTCACAAGCGCGACGCAGTCGATCTCAAGGATGCGGTGGCCGAGCTCGGCCTCGAGGCCGGTCGTCTCGGTGTCGAGGACAATTTGTCGCATGGCGCGCGAGTCTACCTGACCAGGGCGTCGATCGCCTGATTCGCCAGTCGATCGACCCGCTCGTTGCCCGGCACGCCGGCGTGAGCCGGCACCCAGCGCCAGTCGATTTCATGGTGCGCTGCGAGTGCTTCCAGGCGCTGCCACAAGTCGATGTTCTTCACGGGCTTGCGATCCGCTGTGCGCCAGCCGCGCGCCTTCCACGCCGCGACCCATTCAGTGATCCCGCGCCGCACATATTGAGAATCAGTAAAGACGCGCGCACTTACCGGGCGGCGCAGCGACTCGAGCGCACGAATCACAGCGGTCAGCTCCATACGGTTATTGGTAGTGAGCGCCTCGGCACCCGCGATTTCCTTTTCCCGCCCATCGACACTCAAAAAGGCCGCCCAGCCCCCGGGTCCCGGGTTGCCGCGGCAAGCGCCGTCAGTGTAGATCTCGACCGTGCTCACGTGCGTGATTGAGTCGTCGGCTTTACGAGGCGACCGATGACGGCGGCCTTTTCGCGAAAGCGCGGCCTTATCGGCGTCATCGTGTAGACGCGCTTACGGGCTTTCATGAGATAGGCGCCCGCGGGCATCGGATTCACGAGCCCACGGCGCAAAATCTTTCCGCCCGCGTCGTTCGACGCCGGATGGCTCCAGGGACTGGCGTACAGATAGCGCCGTCGCACGACGACTTCATAGCCCAAAAGCTCGAGCCAATCCTGCACCCGGCCTTCGGAGAGGAGACGACGCATGCCGGGCGGAAAACCATCACGGCTGGCGCGCGTGCGCAGGCCCCAGAGGCTCCAGGGACGAAAACCCAGCACGATGAGCTGCCCTTCGGCAACCAGCACCCGATCCACCTCGCGCACGATCGAGTAGGGGTCGGCGGCGAACTCAAGCGTATGGGGTAAGAGCACGGCATCGACCGAATCGCTCGTGATCGGCAGCTGCGAGGCCCGGCCGATAACGTTTTGCCCCGCCGGCGATGCACTTGCGGTGATAAGGGTCTGGCGGCGCGTGCGGCTGCCGGCAAGGAGCCCGCGCCCATTGCCCCACGCGCCCACCTGCAGGAATTCCCAGCCGAACACATCCTCGAGGGCCTCCCCCAGGAGTTCGGATTCCGCGCCGAGAAGGGCGGTGCCAAGGCCGTCCTGCCACCACGACTGCAGGGCCGCATCGCGATCCAGAATGTGAGAACTGCGCACGCTGTCCGATCCATGCTGGCAATAATGTGAACTTACGGGTTAAATTCCGCCCGAAGAACACGTAGTTTCCGTGCTTCAGGCGGCGCGCCCGCGCGCGGGCCGACCTTAGCATGCCGTTCCGCACATTTCTCGCGATCCCGCGGGGACGGTGCGCGGATCTATTGCCATAGGACTTTGAGGATACGGAATTACGATGCCGTTGATTCGACCGATGCGCTTGGCACTCCTGGTGCTTGCAACGCTTGCCGCGGCCGCCTGTGCCCACGCCCCGGTCAAGCAGGCCCAGAGCGTCCCAGCGCCCGAGCCGGTCCCGGTGAGCGAACCCGTTGAGCCCGCGCCGCCGCCGGCAGTGGACCCCAATGCCCTGGCGCAGGCCGATCCGGTCACGGGGGAGGTTCCGGCCCCATTTGCCGATCTCTTCGGTCGGGTGCGCGCTGGCTTTAAGTTGGACGACGTCGATCAGCACGCCGTCGATCTACAGCTCTTCTGGTTCGCAAACCACCCCGACTACCTGGAAAGATCGTTCGGCCGCTCGGAACTGTACCTCTACGACATCGCCTCGCAGATCGAGGCTCGCGGCATGCCGCTCGAGCTTGCGCTCCTGCCGATGATCGAAAGCGCCTTCGAGCCGTACGCCTATTCGCGCGCGCGCGCCTTGGGCCTGTGGCAGTTCATACCCGGCACCGGTTCGCGCTTCGGCCTGAAACAGGACTGGTGGTACGACGGCCGGCGCGATGTGGTCGAATCGACTCGGGCGGCGCTTGATTATCTGCAGTTTCTGCACGACGAGTTGAACGGCGACTGGCTGCTCGCGATTGCCGCCTACAACTGCGGTGAGATGAACGTCGAGCGCGCGCTCAGCAGCAATCGCGCCAAGGGGCGGCCGCTTGATTTTTGGAGCCTGAAGCTTCCGGCCGAGACGCGCGCCTATGTACCGAAGCTCCTCGCGATGAAGCGCTTGATTGCTAATCCCGAGCGCTATGGCCTGGCATTCACCCGCATTCCGAACCAGCCGCGCTTCGAGCGTGTGGAGACCCTCGGGCAGATCGATATGCGACTCGCCGCCGAGCTTGCCGGAATCAGTCACGAGGACTTGTACGAGTTGAACCCTGCCTTTCAACGCTGGGCGACTGACCCCGCAGGCCCGCATTACCTCCTCTTGCCGCCTGAGTCCGTGGCGCTGTTCCGCCAGAACAATGTGCAGCTCTCCCCTTCCGAGCGCGTGCCGGTCACGCGCTATCGGGTCGCGACGGGAGATTCGGTGGCCTCGGTCGCGCGGCGCTTTGAGACCACGATCGACGTGGTCCGTGAATTGAACGACCTGCCCGCGGGCAAACTCACCGTCGGTGCGGACTTGAGCGTGCCGGCACCGGTCGTGCTGCCGCCGAAAGTAGCGCGCGCCGCCGCACTTTTTGATCGACCTGAACGCCGTCTGCGGCGGCATGCGCACATTCATGTCGTGCGCCGTGGGGATTCTCTCTGGGCCATTGCGCAGCGCCGCGGGATTGATGTGCATCAGCTTGCACGCTTGAATGGCATGGAGCCGGGCGCCCATTTGCATGCCGGCCAACATTTGAAGCTTGCAACATCCGGAATAGACCCCGCATCAACTACGCCGCGACCCGTCACCTACACCGTGCGCAGCGGCGACACCCTGT
>DAITPA010000104.1:0-2877 GCA_036833805.1 Steroidobacteraceae bacterium
CGGAGGGGGCGGCGGAGGTTCGTAGGCAGGTCCGGGCCGAGCATAGGCTTCCGGCTCCGGTTCCCTCGTTCGCGCAGCTCTTCGCGCGGGCGCTGGTTCGGCTGCTGGCGCGGGCGCTGGTTCGGCTGCTGGCGCGGGCGCCGATGCAGCCGGCGGCGCCTCGGCCGGCGCTGGGGGCGCGGCAGGTGGCGCAACCGGTGCGCCGCAGCCGGCGAGCAGCAGAACAACGGAAATCGCGGAATATCGCATGCGAACGTGCTCCAACATCTGAACTTCCTTTAGCCAACGCAGGTGGACCACTCTCCCAAACACGGCGCCATAGCGCGCGCTGCCGGGCAAATCTCGTGCATCATTGTTACAACAACGACCACGCCAACGGGCGGTTGACTATACCACTGGGCGTTTTGATACATGCGTACAAATCAGTCGTAACGCATGCTCGCGCGGCACATCCGCCGCTGCGGCAAGAACCGAGATAGTTGCCCGTTGTCCGTGCTAGGGCCAGAAATGTCGCTTTGCGCGGCTAGTCAATGAATACTGCCGAAACGTATTTGCGAGCGCCATGGCGAGCGGCATCGGTCGGCGTGCGCACGCGATTCGCCCCAAATTGCTTGGTCTGACAAAGAGACTCGTCATGGAAATTACTGGTGGCTGCTTGTGCAAGGCCGTGCGCTATCGAATCAGCGCCGCGCCGATTGTCACGCGGGTGTGCTGGTGCCGTTTGTGTCAATACATCGGCGCCGGCAGCGCGACGGTCAATACCTGCTTTGCGAGCGACGCGCTCGTTGTCAGCGGCGAGCTGCGCGACTATCGCAGTATTGCCGACAGCGGCAATGTGATGCACCGCAAATTCTGTCCGACCTGCGGCACGCATGTATTCAGTGCGGCTGATGCGCGCCCGCATCTCATATTCGTGCGCAGCGGCACGCTCGACGACCGCGAGATCGTCAAACCCGCGGTAACCATCTGGTCGTCGCAGGCGCCAAGCTGGGCTTGTGTCGATAGTAAAATTCCGTGCCTGCAAGGGCAGGCCCCGCCCGCGGCGTAAAGCCGATGCGACGGCCTTGCGGGAACGAGCTGTTGGATGATGCGGCGCGCAAGCCGTGGTGGCTACCGGGGCGCTGCCCATCGGAGTGCAACATCGCTTACGGCGCGCTCCTGAATACAAAGATATAAAATGCTCCGGCTTAACTCCACGGCCGGAGCTGTCGCTATGATCAAGCTTTACTGGATGCCGAAAACCCGGGCGATGCGTGCGCTCTGGATGCTCGAGGAAGCAGGCGTGCCCTTCGAGCGCGTGTATATTGATATCCGTGATGAGAAGTCAAAAGCCGATGCCGCATTTCGCGCGGCGAGCCCGTTAGGCAAGGTCCCGGCGCTCGTGGATGGCGTGGTACGGATCAATGATTCCGGCGCCATTTGCGCGTATATAGCGGATGCCTATCCGCGCGCAGGTCTTGCGCCGCCGATCGGCGATCCGCTGCGCGGCGCGTATCTGCAGTGGCTCATGTTTACCAATGCCAATATCGAGCCTGCGATGGCGGAAAAATTCTCGAAGCTTCCGCCGAGCCGCGCGGCGCACGGTTGGGGTGATTATGATTCCGTATTGATGACATTGCGCAACGCTTTGCAGACGGGCCCGTGGATACTCGGCGAGCGCTTTTGCGCAGCAGATGTCATGCTGGGCTCGGCAGTATATTTTCTCGACATGTTTAAGATCCTAGGCGAGGAGCCCGTGCTCAGCGCCTATTTGACGCGCTGCATGGCGCGGCCCGCCGCACAGCGTGCGATGGCGGCGCACGCTTAGGTGCGCGTGTCGGAATGAGTACTACGGCCGCAGCCTGTCCGCAGACGCAGTGCTGTCGCTGTACGCGAGCGGGTTCGTGATGCTTTGGCCTAGGTGAAAGCGGTGCGCCATAACGCGGGCGTCAAAAACACTTGAGTGCACGCGTTGCCGTTCAATAGCCCATATTGCGCATGGTCGCCACTGCGGCGGCTGCCACGAGACAGTAGATCCCAAAGAGATACCAGCGCCCCCTTTCGAGCCACTGGCTGAGCCACTTCAAGGCGACGAGACCTGCGAAAAAGGCGAACACCGCGCCGAGCAGGCTCGGAAAGATGGCGGCGGCCAAATCGGCGGATCCCACGATCCTTTCTGCGTGCACAACCCGCAATAATTCACGCGCGACGACCGGCGGAGTGAGTACTACTGCCAGCGCGAAGCTAAAGGACTCCGCGCGGACCTTCGCTACGCCGGCTAGCATGCCGACGGAAATCGTCGCGCCGGAACGCGAGAATCCCCGGAACGGCAGACACAGACCCTGTACGGCCCCGATGAGGCCGGCCTGCCGCGCGCTCAATTCCTGCGTGACTGGGCTTATCGAGCGCTTGCGTCTCTCAACGATACCGGCGAACAGAATCAGCAATCCTGCGGCGGCAAGCGCCGGCGCGATGAGTTCCAGGTGGCTGAACAGATCCTCAATTTGAGCGTGCGGCACGCCCGCAAGCGCTGTCTTCTCAATGATCTTGATAATGACTTCGCCGATCAAGGCAGTTAACACAGTGGCGAGAATGACGACTCGCGCGAATCGCTTGAAGGTAACCACGCTTTTGAAGTACGTCTCGCGCCAGCGCCGCCAGAAGTAGACGATCACTGCGAACATCGTGCCAGTATGCAGCATGACCAATAACAGTGTCATCGACGGGGCGGACGGATCAAGGCCCATCAGTTTCTCGGCGACGATGACGTGGGCCGAGCTCGACACCGGCAAGAGTTCCGCAAGGCCTTGCACGATCGCAAGGACAATGACTTTTAGGAGTGGCATGAACCGATTCTAAGGGTTCTCGATAACGCGAGATAGGTGTCCTCGCATTCGC